>JAXJRE010000057.1:0-17052 GCA_036310785.1 Acutalibacteraceae bacterium | reverse complement strand
GAATTTTTGCCTGCATTATTACCAAGCGAATTTACGACAGCTTTCCCGAACTCAGCTTTGACGACCGTGTCCGTATTCTCTACAGCTATTCAAAGGAGGTCGAATACTCCCCTGTCAACCTCGATATTCTTGATAATTCGCTCTATGACGGCTTTACCGTTGCTGAGCTGGTGAATCTTTTATAAAAAATTTTTTGCCTGCAATAATTCGACATTTTCAAACGTGTTATAAGTGAAAGGAGGCAATATCATGATATTTTTCTCTTCGGGAAAGGACGCTTTCCCTTACGCTTTTTCTCGGTTCACAGACACGGTCTACCGTGTTGCTGTACATAACACGCAAAGGCAGACCGACGCTGAGGACATCACTCAGGAGGTATTTTTAAAGCTTCTTGAGTGCAACAAGGTTTTCCGCGGTGAGGAGCATCTCAAGGCGTGGCTTATCCGTGTGACAATAAATCAATGCAGGGATGAGCTGAGAAAGAGCAACGGTATTGTGTTATGCGAAGCCCCCGTTGACAGCAACACGGCTCAGAAAGAGGACTCCGTGCTTGAAGCGGTCAAGTCACTTCCGGAGAATTATCGCAATACGATCTATCTTCACTATTACGAGGGATATTCCGCCAAGGAGATCGGAAAAATACTTGACGCCAAACCTAATACCGTCCTTTCATGGCTCAGCCGAGGCAGAGCCATACTCAAGGAAGAAATGATAGGAGGTTTTGACGATGAATAAAAACGATTATATTAAAGAGGTCGGAGAGCTTCACGCATCCGACGGGCTGAAAGACAAAATATCACAATCAGCCTTTGATAAACCCAAAAAATCCGTAAACAGGAAAAAGAGGATAATGACGGTTATTGCCGCCTGCCTTGCGGTTGCGGTTATCATCACAGGAGTGTTCGCCGCCAATCCGTTATCACAGACAAAGCAGGAAAATAATATCGAAGTAGTCTATGACGGATCCGACGAAAGCATCTCCGACAGCGCAAACGACTCCGGAGGTACAGAATTGTATGCCGCAGGTTCATCGGCATACAGCGAGGTTTCTGCGGATTCAAGAAAAATAATCAAGCAGGCATCTGTCAACATCGAAACCAAAAACAGCGAGGAGCTTATTAAAAAGATAAACGACAATGTCAAATCGGCAAACGGCTACGTTTCCTCGCTTGAGGAAAACAACTATAACGACTACAAGCGCATTTCAACAACCGTAAATGTTCCGCCGGAAAAGCTTGATGAATTTCTTGAATTTCTCGAAAAAAGCGGAACAATAACAGAAAAAAGCGTTGTGACCTCGGACATTACGGACTCATACACCGAAACCGAAAGCAAGCTAAAGGCGTATGAGACGGAGGAAAAAGCTCTGCTCGGTATTCTCGAAAAGTGCGACAACGTGCAGGACACCATAACCGTACAGAACAGGCTCTCAGAGGTCAGATCCGAGCTTGAAGCGATGAAATCTCAGAAAGAGCAGTACGATTCCCGGATCTCATATTCCGAAGTCACGATATCAGTCCTGCAGGTTGAAAGGGAGAGTAAAGTCGTCAAAGGCTTCGGCGCAGAGGTCAGCGAAAAGTTTTCCGAAAGCCTGTATAACCTCGGTCAGTTTTTCAGATATCTCGCCGTCTTTCTCCTCGGTGCAAGTCCGTATCTTCTCGTTTTGGCAGCTGTTATTGCCATAGCGGTTATCATCATAAAGAGGAAAAGGAAATCAAAATAAACAAAGCTTTTGAGACTGTCAAACGGCAGTCTCATTTTTGTAAATTATACTGAATTTTTCAAAGGGTGTAAAAATATACACGTTTCAACATTTATCATCGTATATTATTGTTAAAATTCAATATTATTCATTATACATCAATTTTTATTCTTGAAATATACATTAAATTGTGATATATTGATATTCATAAAAAATGCCGCAATACCGTTACTGCGGCGGATAGGAGTTCGCTATGGAAATCAAACGTTCAGAAAACTTAATGCCGGTACATTCCGACATCAGAGGTCCGCTTTATCTTGAAAGCCAGAGAATGAACAAGGAAGGCATCAAGGTGCTTCGTCTTAACACCGGTAACCCTGCTACCTTCGGCTTCGGAATGCCTGACAGCGTAAGAAATGCGCTCCTCAACAATGCCGACAAGGCGGTTGCTTACTGCGACCTTAAAGGTATGCCCGACGCCCGTGAGGCTATCTGCAATTATCACAAGGGCAAGGGTGTTCAGGGAATCACTCCCGACGATATATACATCGGAAACGGCGTCAGCGAGCTTGTTCTTATGGCTCTCCTTCCTCTGCTTAACAAGGGCGACGAGGTGCTTATGCCCTCTCCGAGCTACTCGCTCTGGTCAAACTCGACCTACATCGCAGGCGGTCAGCCCGTTTTCTACAGATGTAACGAGGAAAACAACTGGTATCCCGATATTGACGATATGAGAAGCAAGGTAACCTCAAAGACAAAGGCTATCGTTATCATCAACCCGAACAACCCGACCGGTGCGGTTTATCCGAAAGAGGTGCTTGAGGACATCATTCAGGTTGCCCGTGAAAACGATCTTCTCATTTTTTCAGATGAGATTTACGACAGACTTGTTATGGACGGTGTTGAGCACTATTCGACAGCCGCTCTCGCTCCCGACAGAATGGTTATCACAATGAACGGTCTTTCCAAGTCCCACATCGTCTGCGGCTTCAGATGCGGCTGGATGTGCATCAGCGGCTACAAGGGCAAGGCTGACGACTATGTTGAGGGTATCTTCCAGATTGCGGCAATGAGACTTTGCGGTAACGCTCTTACACAGCTTGTTATTCCTGCGGCTCTTGAAGACAACGCAAGCACACAGGCAATGCTTGTTCCCGGCGGCAGACTTTATGAGCAGAGAGAGGCTGTTATCCGTGAGATCGACAAGATCGACGGACTTTCGGTTGTCAAGAACCACGGCGCATTCTATGTTTTCCCGAAGCTCGACGTCAAGAAGTTCAACATCACCAACGATAAGAAATTTGCTTTCGATCTTCTTCACGAAAAGCACATCTTCATCGTTCCCGGATCGGGCTTTGACTGGAACGAGCCGGATCACTTCAGAATCGTTATGCTTCCCGAGCCTGACGAGATTGCACAGGCGATGCGTGACATCGGCGACTTCCTCAACGGCTACTGGCAGAAGAATGACTGATAATTAAATATTTGCATACATAAAACCACGCTGAGACGGTTAATCTCAGCGTGGTTGATTTTATTCACATCAAATGCTGTGCGTTTCCGTGTTATCCTTGGCGGCAAGCATTTCATTTCTGAGCTCATCGAACTTGTCCCACAGCTTGGGATTGGTATATTCTTTCCAGCGGTCAATGTCGCCATTGATAAAGCACTCCCGCATTTCGGTTGCGGAAATGTCGATCGTTTTCGGGATATAAAGCTCGGCTATCGAAGCGCCCTCTACGCTGTCAAACCAGCTTATGCGCCTTGCCTCCTTGCCCGAAATCAGCAGATCGGGCATCTCTCCGAATCGGTCAACGACATTTCTGAGCACATAATCTCCCCACGACGAGTTGTTTCCCACTCCGATATCGGGAAGAGGATAGATATAAATATCTTCGCCGAAAACCGATTTCAGCATATCCGCCCTTGTTTCAAATGAAAATGGATTTTTGCACGTTCCCTTTTCATCGGACGAGCCGATGAATATACCGACCTTGCCGCAAAGCTCACACGCTTTGTTTATCATCATCTCGTGCCCCGAATGAAGCGTCTGAAATCTTCCGACCAATATTCCGAGTTTATACGGTTTGCTTTTCAAAAAATCACCTGTGTTCCAATTCTTTATTTATTAACAGACTTTATTATACACATATATTTACTTCATTTCAACCAAAAAATTAAAAAAAGGATGCCGCAAAAGCGACATCCCGATTTAAGCTGAAATATGTTACATCTTGAAGCCTGTCATGCTGACTGTTGAAGAAGCTGTGGATTTACCTGACGATCCCATAATGTTTGAAAGCTCAAACTTAAAGTCAAACTTTGCGGTAAGGGAAACAAGGTTGCCTGTTGTTGCATTGACAACAGCGGTGATAACAGCATTGCTGTAGCTTTCGCTGATATTAGCGCTTCCGGCAACATCAGAAATTGCGGACATAACATTCTCCGCAGTCTTGTGATCCCAGTAATCCTTATCCTTGTCACCGCAAGCAAGTCCGCTTCTGTCAAGCGGAGAGTTGTTGGAAGAAACTACCTTACCGTTCTTAACGGAGCTTGAGCCGTTCTTGATGTTAAGGGTGATTGTATAGTTGTTTCCGCTCTTTGTGCAGGTTGCGTTTGTGACATCTGACGCAGTGAGCTTGGAAGCCTGGAAGTACTTATGATAGCTTTCAGCGTCGGCTGATGTTACAGACTTGGTGAATTTATTATCATCGCCGACTCCCATAAACTTGTTAACAAGGCCCTTTGATGCCTTGAGCGGAAGACCTGCTTCGTATGACTTTTCAACAGTCGATCTTGTCTTGCTGAACGGAGCCTTCTTAGCGGCAACCTTAGCTGTTGCTGTGTTGTAATAGCTTACGATCTGAGCAACGCCTGTCGGAATGCCTGAGCTTGAAGCAGCAGTAGTCTTGTTACCCGATGTAGCTGTGCCTGCGCTTGAGCTTGTATCCGTGCCCGAAGAACCTGCGCTTGCATCGTCAGCAGGAGCTGCATCTGTCGGAACTTCCTCACCGCTTGCGTCTGTCGGAACTTCATCAACAACGGCATCATCTGCCGGAACCTCTCCGTCAACTGCGGCATCGTCGCCCATCGCTTCGGTTGCGGCTGAGCCTCTCTGCTCTGCGGCTTTCTTTGCGGCGTCGCACATCTTGCCTGTGTTAACAACAGCGGTGATGCAGACGGCAATAACGCATACCAAAGCAGTAAAGCTCTTGAAAAGAGTCTTCTTGGAGTCAAGATCCATCGGAGTCTTTTCCTTCTTAGCCTTCTTTTTCTTCTTTTTGGTATCGACTGCTTCAGTCTCCAATACTTCCGAATCAACAGCTTCGGAAAGCTCTTTCTTTGCTTTTTTCTTCTTTGAGCTCATAGTTTTACCCCTTTCAAAGCATATACGTTTACTATATTATACTTTTTTCAGCAAAAAAAGTAAATGCACGTTATAACAAAAATAGCGTGCATTTTTTGTGCATTTTTACACAAGAACCTTGGACAGGAAGTCCTTACAGCGGTCGGTTTTGGGACAGGAGAAGAATTCATCGGGAGTATTTTCCTCGACCATCTTGCCCTCGTCCATAAAGATAACCCTTGTTGCTGCCTCTTTGGCAAAGCCCATTTCGTGAGTTACGACCACCATCGTCATACCCTCTTTTGCAAGCGACTGCATAACCTCAAGAACCTCTCCGACCATTTCGGGATCGAGAGCCGAGGTCGGCTCGTCAAAGAGCATTACATCGGGCTTCATTGCAAGCGCACGTACGATCGCAATTCGCTGTTTCTGTCCGCCGGAAAGCTGGGACGGATAGGCATTCGCCCTGTCTGCAAGTCCGACCTTTTGCAAAAGCTCCATAGCCTCTTTTTCCGCCTGATCTTTGCTGATCTTGTGAAGCTTCATCGGAGCAAGCGTAAGGTTTCTCAATACGGTCATATGCGGGAAAAGGTTGAAATGCTGGAAAACCATACCCATCTTCTGACGGTGAATGTTGATATCAACCTTTTTATCCGTGATGTCAACACCCTCAAACTCGATTTTACCGCTTGACGGCTCCTCAAGGAGATTGAGAGAGCGCAGGAAAGTCGATTTTCCCGAGCCGGACGGTCCGATTATAACAACGACTTCGCCCTTTTTGATCTCCGTGGAAACTCCGTCAAGGGCATGAAGCTCACCGTAAATCTTGTGGAGATCAGTAACTTTTATAAGTGCATTATCGCTCACTGTTACGCAGCCTCCTTTCAAGAATTGACACAAGCTTCGTAAGGATTATGACCATTACAAGGTAAATAAGCGCAACGGCAATGAGAGGCATAAATGCCGAGAAGGTTACGCCTCGGATCATATCGCCTGCACGGGTGAGATCCATCATTCCGACATAACCTGCAACCGACGTTTCCTTGAGGAGAACGATAAACTCGTTCGCAAGAGTCGGAAGAACAGTCTTGAAAGCCTGCGGAATTATAATGTATATCATAGTCTGGAAATAGTTGAGACCGAGCGAGCGTCCGGCCTCCATCTGTCCCTCATCGACAGCCATAATACCGCTTCGGAATATCTCGGCAACGTATGCGCCCGAATTGATACCGAAAGCGAGCACGGCAATGAGAAACTTGTTGTTCGATGAAGCAAAGATAACAAAATACATTATCATAAGCTGAACGACAACGGGAGTACCTCTGATAACCGTCAGATAAAGCTTTGCAACAGCATTGAAAAGCTTCAGGATAAAGCCGCCGACTCCGCGGAGCTTGGTTTGGTTTTTATCATGGCTTGAACGTATTGCCGCAATTACTATACCTATGGCAATGCCGAGAAGCACGGCGCAGGCTGTAATCTTGAGAGTTGAAGCAAGACCGTCCAGCAAAAGCTGCCAGCGGTTGCCGTCTATAAAATTAAGAATAAAGTCCGTCTTAAAGTCAGCGAACCATTTTGTGATAGTTTCCGTCATTTCGGATTTCCTTTCATAAACGCACAAATCGAGGGTTTATCGCCCTCGATTTACGCAAAAGCGTTGATGTGCCTTTTATTATTCAGCCGGGATGTACTTGTCAACAACCTTCTGAACAGATCCGTCTGCAATAAGCTCCTTGAGAGCGGTGTTGATCTGATCGCGAAGCTCTGTGTTCTCCTTGGATACGCAGATAGCGTAATCCTCAGTGACATACTCTGTATCAAGAATTGTAAGTCCGCTGTTAGCAGCTACGAAAGACTTTGCAGGCTCGTTGTCGATAACAACACAGTCGATCTTGCCTGCAACGAGAGCAGCAACTGCGTCTGCGCCTGTCTTATACTCCTCAACGGAGCAGGTCATCTTCTTATCTTCAATATCGCCGGAAATATAAATATCGCCTGTTGTTGAAAGCTGAACGCCGATCTTGTACTTTGCGCCTGTTGCATAAAGATCGTCAACCGTCTTGATAGCCGAGCCTTCCTTAACGATAATTACCTGAACGCCCGTTGCGTAAGAATCGGTGAAATCAACGCTCTGCTTACGCTTGTCCGTAACTGTGATACCTGACATACCGATGTCGGCCTTACCTGTCTGAACTGAGCTGATAACGGAGTTGAAGTCCATGTTCTCAACCTGAAGCTCCATGCCGAGCTTCTCTGCGATGAGCTTTGAAACCTCGATGTCAATACCTGCATACGCACCGTCGTTACCTACGAACTCATACGGCGGGAAGTCTGCGCTTGTTGCAAGGATAAGGGTTTTCTTTTCCTCTTTCTTTGATCCGCAGCCTGCAAGCATGGCAACGCCTGCAAGAAGCACCAATGACATTACAATAGCAATAATCTTTTTCATACTTTTGTCCTCCTCTAATTTTTAGACGTGAACACTATACCACTTTGTCTTGAAAGTGTCAAGCAAAAAGCGAATATTTATTCATTACTTTAATTATTTTTTGATTTTAAATACTATTTTGAGCACATTTTCAATTTCTTTGTGCATAACGTTAGGTCTGTGACCGTCTTCGGGGAAAAGGACGGCGCACTGTTCTTTGCCGAGAATAACCGTTGAGAGTGTCTCTCCGTCATAGAAAGCTATATCGTCTCCCCTCTCAAAGCCGTTGTCGGTCATTTCAAGAGAGCTTGTTTCCGCCCAGTCAAGCTCCTCGTTCCCGTCAAGGACAATCTGGATATCTATGTATTTCCTGTGGCTTTCAAATCGTCTGTCCTCTCTCGGCTCGGTGTCATATCTGCTGACGGCGGCAAAAAGCTCGTCACCGAGGATATCATATCTGCCCGGTTTCATCTCGGTTTTCTTAAAGCCGTCGATAAAATCAATTACCTCTTTTGCATGAGGCACTTCGGAATAAAATTCAAGGTTTCTGTAATCTGTGACTATCATAATTCATATCTCCGTTCTGATTTTTTCTGTGTTTATATTGCTGAGCTTGGCATATATACCGCCAAGCTTCAACAGCTCCTTATGGTTGCCCTGTTCGGCAATTTTACCGTCCTCAAGGACTATGATATTATCCGCCTTCATAACCGTTGAAAGTCTGTGAGCAATAACCACAACCGTTCTGCTCTTCGAAAGCTCGTCTATCGCCTGCTGAATCAGAGCTTCCGTTTCGTTATCCACCGCCGAGGTTGCCTCGTCAAGGATCAGAACGGGGGTATTTTTAAGGATAGCCCTCGCAATGGCAATTCTCTGCTTCTGACCGCCCGAAAGTCTGACTCCCCTTTCGCCGATAACGGTGTCGTAGCCCTCGGGCATACGGCAGACAAAGTCGCTTACCCTCGCCGTTTCGGCGGCTTTTATAATCTCATCTCTGCTCGCCGAAGGATTGCCGAACGCAATGTTGTCGTATATTGACCCGTTAAAAAGGAAAACGTCCTGCAATACCATGGATATGTTTCTTCTCAGCGATTCAACGGTGATATCCCTGATGTCCTTTCCGTCGAGAAGCACCGCTCCGCTGACGGGATCATAAAACCTTTCCATAAGTGAAACAATCGTGGATTTTCCGACTCCCGTTGCTCCGACAAAGGCAACCATCTTTCCTTTTTCCACCTTAAACGAAAGATTTTTAAGAACAGGCTCGCTCTCCTTGTAATAGAAAGAAACATCTCTGAACTCAATTTCGCCCTCGGCTCTGCCGATATCGACCGCATTTTCGCTGTCCTTGATTTCAGGCTCCATATCAAGAATACTGAGCACTCTGTGACCGCCGGCAAAGGCGTTCTGCATATCCTCGACAATACGGGAAAGCGTTGCTATCGGCGAATAGAAAAGCGAAAGATACATAAAAAATCCAACAACGTCGGAGACAGTCAGCACGTCCTTCATTGCGAGCGCTCCGCCAATTCCCATAACCAAGACCGAGCCGATAGAGGTCAGAAACTCAATCGACGGGTGGAAGATCGCGGCGAAGAAATTTGCTCTTATGTTGACATAGCTGTAATATTTACAGCACTCCTTCATACTGTCATATTCATAGGCCTCCCTGCCGAAGGACTGGATCTCACGGATACCCGAAACATCGTCCTGCACCTTGCTGTTCAGGTCGGCAAGGACCTCCTGATTTCTTCTGAAAAGTGAGTGAACCCTGCCCGAAAACCTTGCGCTGACAAAAACGATAAACGGAACAGGAATAAGAGAAAGCGCCGCAAGGATCGGATTGATAGTAAATATCATTATCGTAACCATTATGACGATAAGAATATTTGAAAACAGATCGGGCAGAGCGTGCGCAATAAGCGTTTCCATATTCCTTGAATCGTTGATAACACGGCTCATTATTTCACCCGTCTGCTTATCGCCGAAATATCTCATTGAGAGAGTCTGGAGCTTTCCGTAAACCCTGAGCATCAGGTCTCCGACAAATTTCCAAGCCGCTTCGTGAGCCTTGAATTTGGAAAGAAACGTCAGCAAAGCCTTTGCGACATATGCAGCAAGCAGTATGGCGGCATATGTAATAACCCTCTCCTTTGTCGCCGTGCCCTCGGTCAGCATTGCAGTCAGCCTACGCACCATTTCCGGTGTCACAAGACTTACGGCAGATACCCCTATAAGTGCGGCAACCGTCAAGACAAGAAGTCCCCAGTACGGCTTTGCCATGATAAGATACCTTTTTAAATCTTTCATTCAATCACCTTCTTAATGAGATTATTTTATTATGTTTTTACATTTTTTGCAAGTATAAAACATAAATAAAAACGGTTATATGCTATCGAAAGCAGTCAGCTTCCGTCAGCTTACAACCGTTTAATACTACAATTTTCAGCTATTATTTCCGTTATTCTTCGTCCTCGATCTCACCGGGAATTTTGTCGGTCTTTATCGACTCAAAAAATTCGTTGTAATGCTCTGCCCACTTTGCAACGGCTTCACGGTCGTATTCGGCAGGGAGCAAAGGCTCGACGAGCTTTTCTCTGCCAAACCAAGTCACAAACCTGAGTGCCTTATTTCTAAGCTCAGGCATACCGTTGAGCAGTTTTATCTTGTTCCTCAAGGTCGAAACTATATTATTTTTTCTGAGATATTCGATCTTGTCAACACTCAGCTCGGCAAGCTCCTCGCCCGTCAGTATTCCGCTGTTGATAAAGTCGCTGACCTCTTTAGCCGTCAGATACGGGAGAAGATTTTTTTCGACAGCGACCGTGCAGGCATCGAAGCCTGTTTCACGGAAAAAGCTGTGCTCATATTTCCAAAGCGTGTCGCAGTTGAACAGTCCGTCCGTATCCTCCTTTACCGCTTCGGCACGAAGTACTGCGGCTGTGATCGAATAGCCGATGCCGGAGCCTTTGATCGGGACGGTCATACACGCGCTGTCGCCCACTGCGGCATAGCCGTCGGCAACAAACACCGCCAAAGGCTGACGGACGGGAATATCGACAATTTCTCCGCCCCTGACAAGCTTGCGGCTCACATGCTCATTTTCCTTGCAGAGGAAATCCAGATTTTCACGGATATCCTCCTCGGTAATGTCGGTAAATCTCGCAATGAGGACATCCACGCAGTCGCTCTCCGTAATAAGCCATGTAAAGCCGACCGTACCGTTGCGGTTGACATAGACGTTGTATCGGTGCGGCGGATCGGGTTTGTCCGGAACTCTTTTGTAATAGGCTCGGTAAACATGCAGACGGTCGAAAACTCCGAGTTCCTTTTGAATGTTCATAAAATCGGGAAGTCCCATACGCAAGGGTGAATCTATTCCGCAGGCGTCGATAATCAGATCGGCAAGTCGTATTCCCTGATCCGTCATAATTCCTATCACACGGCTTCCGAGCGTCACAGGCTCACGGACAGCGCAGTTGAAAACGAAGTTCACCCCGGCTTTCCGACAAAGATCAATGAGGAAAGCCAAAAGCTCCCTGCGCTCAACTATCAGGGTTGACGCTCCCTTTTCCTGCGGAAGCGTAAACGGCTCAACATTTTTATCTATAGGGACAAGGGTAATAACATTGTTCGGAGCTTCCCAGCTTTCGGGGTACTCAATTTCGGCAAAATCAAAATATGAGGCGTCCACGGGATCTTTTTGATCGTAGCCGAGATTTTTTTCGGCATTACGCTCATAAACCGTAACCCGGTGACCGAGCTGTGCCAGCTTCCATGCGGCAACCAGTCCGCCGTGACCTGCTCCGGCAACAATAATATCCGACATATTCCGCCCCTACCCTTTCGTTTTTATTCTTATTTTATATTATACCATATTTGAAATTATTGTCAATTTTTTCTTAACATAGTCAAAAGGCTTTCGTTTGCCGAAAAACAAACGAAAGCCGTCATATTTTTTATAATTTATCCGCAATATCGAAGATGAGCTTTTCGGTCTTTTCCCAGCCGAGGCAGGGGTCGGTGATCGACTGGCCGTAGACGCATCCGTCGGTCTTCTGCGCTCCGTCCTCAATGTAGCTCTCAATCATAAGACCTTTGCAGAGCTTTCTGATATCGGAGTTTTCTCTCATGCTGCGGATAACATCGAGTGCAATTCTCGGCTGTTCTCTGTACTTCTTGCCTGAGTTTGCATGGTTTGTGTCAACGATGACGGCGGGATTCTCAAGTCCCATTTTCTGATAAAGCTCGTTGACCTTGAGAAGATCCTCATAGTGATAGTTTGAAACCGTTGCGCCGTCCGTTGTCTGGAAGCCTCTGAGAATAGCGTGGGAAAGCGGATTGCCGAGGCTCTCGACCTCCCAGCCGCGGTAAATAAACGTATGGCTGTGGTGGGCGGCTGTGATGGCGTTCATCATAACGGTGAGGTCGCCGCCTGTCGGATTTTTAAGTCCCACGGGAACATCAAGTCCGCTCGCAGTCAGCCTGTGCTGTTGGTTTTCAACAGATCTTGCGCCGACCGCAACATAAGAGAGCAGGTCGGAAAGATATCTGTGATTGTCGGGATAAAGCATCTCGTCCGCCGAAGAAAGGCCGTAATCACGAAGTGCGCTCATATGAAGCTCACGGATAGCGACAATGCCCTTGAGCATATCGGGGTGAGAATTGGGATCAGGCTGGTGAAGCATTCCCTTGTAGCCGTCACCTGTTGTTCTCGGCTTGTTGGTATAAATTCTCGGAATGATAATGATCTTGTCCTCAACCTGCTCGCTGACTTTTTTCAGTCTGCCGATGTAGTCGAGAACAGAGTCGTTCCTGTCCGCCGAGCAGGGACCGATTATAAGGAGGAACTTGTCGCTCTTGCCCTCAAATACCGCCTTGATTTCAGCGTCTCTCTTTGCCTTTACAGCTTTCATACTGTCTGTTACGGGGTAGTGCGCCTTTACGTCCTGGGGTATCGGCAGCTTGTGATAAAAATTCATGTTCATAGATTAGCCTTCCTTTACTTTGGGTTTGTCAAATTTTTCTCTGCGCTGTGTTGATATTTCCATCATTCTGCACATACCCTCTTTATCTTCGTTTTCAAGCATATTGCGCAGAAGTGTAAACTGATTTATAAAATTATCCATCTCGTCGAGGAGAAACTGCTTATTGCTGATAAAAAGCTCGCTCCACATTTCTCCGTTGATCTTTGCGATCCTTGTAAGATCCCTGAACGAGTCACCCGTGTAAGCCTCAAAGCCGGGTGTGTCGTTCGTACACATCAGCGAAACGGCGATGCAATGGGTAAGCTGAGACAGGAAAGCTATCATCCTGTCGTGCGACTTGGGATCAAGCACGCTGATACGGTAAAATCCAAGCGTTTCTCCGAGCTGTTTACAGTATTCAACCGCTTCGGGGGTGTTCTTATCCGTCGGAACAACAATATAGTTTGCCCCCTTGAAAACGGAATTGTCGCTGTGACGGACGCCGCTTCTTTCACGGCCTGCCATCGGGTGAGCGGCAATAAACTCCACTCCGTCGGGCATAAGAGCCTGAACGTCATAAACTATACAGCTTTTAACACCCGTAACATCGGTGCAGACCGTGCCTTTTTTTATAAGGCCTGCGTATTTTTTCAGCCATTCGAGCAACGTATGCGGATAGAGTGAAAAAACAATTATATCCGCCCATGCGAGATATTCCTCTGTAACCGCCGTTGTACCGTCCTCGATAAATCCCTCTTTGACGGAATATTCAATATCGCTGTCTTTAAGGGTTATCGCCCTGACCTTACAGCCTTTTTTTGTCAATGCCTTTGCGTAGCTTCCTCCGATAAGACCAAGACCTACGATAAGCACCTTAGTGTCTGAATCAATCCTTTTCATATTAACCTTCTTCTGTATTTATACCTATTGACCTGAGCATTTCAAAAAACTGCGGCATACTTTTTGCCACGGCTTCGGCTCCGTTTATTGTTCCGCCGTATTTTGTCAGCAGGACTGCCAGCGACATCACTATTCTGTGGTCATTATGACCGTCCAGAGCTTCCGTTGGAGCATGAATATCCGCAGGATCGACCGTTATACGGTTTTCGTCCACCTTGACCTTAACGCCCGATTTTGCAAGCTCCTGCGCCATCGCCTCTCCCCTGTCGCTCTCCTTTATTCTGAGCCTCGCTGTGTCGGTCAGCACCGCACCGTTGAGGCAAGCGGCAAGCGACATCAGTATCGGTCCGAGATCGGGACAGTCCTTGATTGAGATTTCGGGTTTTCCGTCCGAAAGCAAGGGAAAAAGCGATCTCCACACCCTGTCGCCCTGACGGCTGTTTTCGTTGAGATTATTAAGCTTCACATCGCCGCCGATAAAGTTCAGAGCCGCAAAGAATGCTGCTCCCGATTCATCGGCTTCAACGCTGATTCTGTCCGGAGTTTTCCTTGTCTGACCGCCCCCGATATACCATTCACTCTCGGAGCGTTTCTCAATTTTTATTCCGAACTCGGCAAGGGAATTGACCGTCATTTCAATATAGGAAAGGCTTTCAGGCTCGGTCGTCAGCCTGATAACGCTGTCCTTTTCGAGCGTCGGCAAGCTCAGCATAAGTCCCGTAATGAACTGACTGCTGATGTTGCCGGGGACTTCGTATATCCCTGCCGTCAGCTTTCCCTGAACGGTTATTTTTTCACCGTCGGACTGCCAGAGAAAGCCGTTCTTTTCGCAGATTTCACGGTAAACGGAGTGAGGTCTTTCGATGAGCCTCGGCGAGCCGTAAAGCTCCGTTTTCACTCCGTCGAGACAAAGAGGAAGCATAAACCTAAGCGTGCTTCCGCTCTCTCTGCAATAAAGTCTGCGTACCCCGTCAACAGGCTTTCCCGAAGCTCCCGTGACCTCGCATATACCCTCTTGCGGAAATTCGATTTTTGCGCCGATAACTCTCAGGCAATCTATCGTTGCGCTGATGTCCTCGTTCAAAGAAAGATCCTCGAGCACGGTTTTGCCGTCGGTCAAGGCGGCGTTTATCAGCAAACGGTGGGCAACACTCTTGGACGAGGGTATTTTCACCTCACCCGATGCCGTCCCCGTTCTAATTTTTACATTCATGTTTACCAATCCTTTTGGTTGAGTCTGTTTATGATAAAATGTGCTGTGGACGAGATACTGCCCCGAGCGAAAAATGTGCTGTGGACAATTTCAGCCGAGCAGAATATCTATCGCTTCGCAGTAGCCGTCTGTCCCATGCCCCTTGACGCACGCAACACAGCACGGTCGGACATAGCTGATCTGACGAAATTCCTCACGGGTGTCAACATCGGAAATGTGCACCTCAACGGTCGGTATTCCGACAGCCTTCAATGCGTCAGGAATGGCAACGCTCGTGTGGGTGTAGGCACCGGGATTTAAGACAATGCCGTCAATTTTCCCGTATGCCTCCTGAATTTTATCAACGATGCTGCCCTCATGGTTGGACTGAAAAAACTCAACCTCGATTTTCTTTTCTTCGGCATGACGCTTTATCTTCTCAAGAAGATCGGAATAGGTTTCTCTGCCGTAGATATCCGGCTCTCTGATGCCGAGCATATTCAAATTCGGTCCGTTAATAACTAATATCTTCATAACTGCTCCTTTCGGCAAAAACCGATAAATTCTTCGGCAAGGTTTGCGGCGACCGTCTCAACGCAGGAATTGGAGTCAAGCTTTATATCCGCCGCCGAGCAGTAGATCGGATAGCGTTCACGGTATCTTTTTTCTATCGCTTCCCTGCTGCTGCCGAGAGGTCTGTCCGAGGTCGGAACAATGTTTTCAACATCACGGTCAAGGAAGAAGATCACTCCGTTTTGCTTGAGGTGTCTTACGTTCTCCTCTCTGAGAACTGCGCCGCCGCCCGTGGCGATGACAAGGGAGTTCTTCGCTCCGAGACTTGCGACAATCTCGCTTTCCCTGTCACGGAAATCCTTCTCGGTATGCGATGCAAAGTAATCGGAAATTGTCGTTTGCTCCTCTGCCACAAATACCTCGTCCGTATCATAAAACTCTCTGCCGAGGCTCTTTGCAACGAGCTTACCGATCGTGGTCTTACCGCTTCCCGGCATACCGATAAGCACGACGTTGAGCTTTTCTTTATATATTTCGGCAAAGACTTCATCGGTTTTTGAAGTCATGGTTTTGTCGTTAAAGAACAGCTCCGCCGCCCTTGCCGCCTGAGCGACAAGCATATAAAGACCGTTTACTGCGTTCGTTTTGCAGGCTTTGGCTTTCCGAATAAATTCAGTCGTCAGCGGATTGTAAACTGCGTCCGCCGCTCCGCTGAGATTGGGAAATTGTGACGGCTCGACAGGCGAAGCGTCGGGCTTAGGGAACATTCCGACAGGCGTGGTGTTGATGATAACCTCGACATTCTCTGCGTTCGCATACATATCATCATAAGAAATTTCACCGTCTTCCGGAGTTCTTGAAACAACGTAAATCTCCTTTGCTCCGAGTGACGCCGCAACTGCTCTTGCCGTTTTTGACGTTCCGCCCGTTCCGAGAATGTAAACGCTCTTTCCATCTACATCAATGCCGCCCTTTTTCAGTAACTGCGTCATTCCGTAAAAATCGGTGTTATAGCCTGTCAGCACGCCGTTATCATTGACGATCGTGTTTACCGCTCCTATCTGACGTGCCGAAACATCTATATGATCGAGAAACGGAATTACCGTCTCCTTGTAAGGTATCGTAACGTTGATGCCCTTAAAATCCTTTTTATTCATAAAATCGGTCAGCTCGTCCTCCGTCAGCTCAACAAGCCGGTAATCGTAATCGCCGAGCTTTGCGTGAATGACAGCCGAAAAGCTGTGACCGAGTTTTTTACCGATACATCCGTACTCCATACCGTTACCTCGCAAGCCAGTCCGTGCCGTATCTCAGACTGAGCATATCCGCCAGAGTCAGCGCAGTTACAGCGTCAACAACCGCTCTCGCACGGTGAACTATGCAGGGATCGTGCCTGCCTTTTATGGCAATTTCCGTATTGCAGACATTGACAAAATCGACCGTGTCCTGCTTCTTGACTATCGACGGAGTCGGCTTGACGGCACAGCGGAAAACTATCGGCTGACCGTTCGTTATGCCTCCGCCTATTCCGCCGTTGCTGTTGGTTTCGGTGATTATTCTTCCGCTTTCATCAACACGGTAAGCGTCGTTGGACTCGCTTCCCCTCATATCGGCAAGGGCAAAGCCGTCTCCGAACTCAACACCCTTGACCGCCGGAACGGAGAAAAGAGCGTGGGAAAGCAGACTTTCAACCGTATCAAACCACGGCTCGCCCACCCCGGCAGGCATACCGACAACAGCCGTTTCAAGGATTCCTCCGACGCTGTCGCCCTCGGTTCTCGCCTGCATGATCGCCGCTTTCATCTTTTCCTCAAGGCTTACGTCAACAAGCGGGAACTCCATATTTTCAAGTCTTTCAACATCTTCCGTCGGGTTCATTTTACCGTCGCTGATACCTGCAAGACGGCTGATGTGTGTACCGATGACAATTCCTTTTTCTTTCAGCGCACTTTGAACTATTGCGCCTGCGGCAACGAGAGCCGCAGTAATTCTGCCGCTGAAATG
>JAXJRE010000056.1:0-6871 GCA_036310785.1 Acutalibacteraceae bacterium | reverse complement strand
TTATGATGCACCTTTCCCGTTTTTCCGAGGAGATTATTCTCTGGTCAAGCTGGGAGTTCAAGTTCATTG
Source organism: Acutalibacteraceae bacterium (assembly GCA_036310785.1). Lineage (GTDB taxonomy): Bacteria > Bacillota > Clostridia > Oscillospirales > Acutalibacteraceae > CAG-488. The sequence goes on along the minus strand of JAXJRE010000056.1, from coordinate 6,802 downwards.
AGCTTGACGACAGCTTCACAACGGGTTCGAGCATTATGCCGCAGAAGAAAAATCCCGATATGGCGGAGCTTGTCAGGGGAAAGACCGGACGTGTTTACGGCGATCTTTTCACAATGCTCACGGTGCTCAAGGGCATACCGCTTGCATACAACAAGGATATGCAGGAGGACAAGGAATGTATATTTGACAGCATTGCCACCGTTAAGCAGTGCCTTAAAGTATTTGCTCCGATGATCGAAACGATGAAGGTCATCAGGGAGAATATGTATTCGGCGGCTCAGAAGGGCTTTATCAACGCTACCGACCTTGCCGATTATCTTGCAAAGAAAGGGCTTCCTTTCAGAAGTGCATACAAGCTTGTAGGTCAGATCGTTGCATATTGCATTGACAACGGATTGGTGCTTGAAACCATGCCGCTTGAAAAATACAGAGAATACAGCGAGCTTTTCGGGGAGGATCTTTTTGTCGAGATTTCTCTTGAAACCTGCGTTTCCAAGAGAATTTCGGCAGGCGGAACAGGTCCCGATTCCGTAGAAAAGCAGATCGAATATGTTGAAAAATTTATTTAAATGTATTATAATCAGGGCTGTCCGAACGAACAGCCCTTTTGTTCTAACTGACAGATAAAACACAGAAAGGTGATACCATGGTTAATTTGAAGGGCAGGGACTTCCTCAAGCTGCTTGATTTTACAAGCGAGGAGATTGAATATCTTTTAGATCTTGCGGCTGATCTCAAGGCAAAGAAAAAGGCGGGAATACCGCACAAGATGCACGAGGGCAAGAATGTTGCTCTGATTTTTGAAAAGACGAGCACAAGGACAAGGTGTAGCTTTGAGGTCGGAGCAAACGACCTAGGAATGGGCTCAACCTACCTTGCCGAAGGCTCTCAGATCGGCAAGAAGGAGAGTATTGCCGACACGGCGAGAGTGCTTTCCGGAATGTATGACGGCATCGAGTACAGAGGCTACGAACAGGAGCTTGTCGAGGAGCTTGCGAAGTATGCGAGCATACCCGTCTGGAACGGCTTGACAAACGAGTTCCACCCGACTCAGATCCTTGCCGATTTCCTTACAATCAAGGAGCAGTTCGGTTATCTTCGCGGTATCAACTTTGTTTACATGGGCGACGCAAGGTACAATATGGGCAATTCGCTGATGGTAGGCTGTGCGAAAATGGGTATCAACTTTACAGCCTGCGCTCCGAAAGCATATTTCCCTGACTGCGATCTTGTTGACACCTGCAAAAAGCTTGCCGAGGAAAACGGCTGTGAGCTGAAGTTCAGCGAGGATCCGATGGAGGCGGTCAAGGACGCAAACGTTATTTATACAGACGTTTGGGTTTCAATGGGTGAGCCGATGGAGGTCTGGCAGGAGAGAACAAACGACCTTATGCCGTATCAGGTCAATCAGAAGCTTATGGATGCGGCGGCGGACAACGTTGTGTTTATGCACTGTCTGCCTGCTTATCACGACCACAAGACCAAGGTGGGCAAGGAGATAGGCGAAAGATTTAACTGTGATGCTCTTGAGGTCACGGACGAGGTCTTTGAAAGCGAAAGGTCAATCGTTTTCAGAGAAGCGGAAAACAGAATGCACACTATAAAAGCAGTTATGGCGGCGACATTATGATGAAAAAAGTATTTATTGTCCTTGAAGACGGACACATTTTTGAAGGAAAAAGCTTTGGAGCTGAGGGTGAGGCTCTTGGCGAGCTTGTATTCACAACGGGTATGGGCGGATATATCGAAACGCTCACCGATCCCAGCTATTACGGACAGATCGTTATGCAGACCTTCCCTCTGATCGGCAACTACGGCATAATGGAGGAGGACTTTGAAAGCGACAAATCCTATGTCAGCGGATACGTTGTCAGGGAGTGGTGCGAGATGCCGTCCAATTTCAGGACGGAGTACGACCTTGACGCTTTCCTTAAAAAGCAGGGTATAGTCGGCGTTTACGGCGTTGACACCCGTGAGATTACGAGAATTATCCGTGAAAAGGGCGTTATGAACGCAAGGATCGTTTCTTCGCTTGACGGAATAGATTATGACGAAATAAAGGCTTACAGAATTGTCGATGCGGTTAAATCGGTAAGCTGTAAGGAGAAATATACAGTAGGCGACAAGGACGCAAGGTACAAGGTCGCTCTGATGGACTACGGCGCAAAGAAGAACATAGTCCGTGAGCTTGTTGCGAGGGGCTGTGAGGTCACGGTTATGCCCTACGACACGCCTGCCGAGGATATTATCGCAATGAATCCCGACGGAATCATGCTTTCAAACGGACCGGGAGATCCCGAGGAAAACATCGTTCCTATCGCTAATATAAAGGAGCTTGTCGGCAAGTTCCCGATATTCGGAATTTGTCTCGGACATCAGCTCACCGCTCTTGCAATGGGCGGCAAGACGATGAAGCTCAAGTACGGACACCGAGGTGTAAACCAGCCGGTTAAACAGCTTGAAACGGGCAGAACCTACATTTCAAGCCAGAACCACGGCTATGCGGTTGTTGCGGACAGCCTTGACAGAAGATTTTCCAAGGAGAGCTTTATCAACGCAAACGACGGTACCTGTGAGGGTATGGAATACAAGAGCAAATCAATCTTCACCGTTCAGTTCCATCCGGAAGCCTGTTCGGGACCGAAGGACACCAAGTTCCTGTTCGACAGGTTTATTTCAATGATGGGAGGAAAAGACAATGCCGCTGAATAAAGACATTAAAAAGGTACTTGTTATCGGCTCCGGCCCCATCGTTATCGGTCAGGCTGCGGAGTTTGACTACGCAGGCGCACAGGCTTGCCGTGTTCTTAAAGACGCAGGTCTTGACGTTGTGCTTGTCAATTCCAATCCTGCGACGATTATGACGGACAGCGCACTTGCGGACGAGATATATCTTGAGCCGCTGACTCAGGAAACCGTCAAGAGAATTATCGAAAAAGAACGCCCCGACTCAATTCTTGCCGGACTCGGCGGACAGACGGGACTTACAATAGCTATGCAGCTTGCTCAGAACGGCTATCTTGAAAAGATGGGTGTAAAGCTCCTCGGGACGAATGCCGAGGCTATCGACAAGGCGGAGGACAGACAGCTTTTCAGAGACACGATGCTCAAGATCGGTCAGCCTGTCGTTCCGTCAGACATTGCAAACACGGTTGACCGTGCGGCAGAGATCGCCGCAGAAATCGGCTATCCCGTTATCATTCGTCCCGCTTTCACCCTCGGCGGCGCAGGCGGCGGAGTTGTTTACAATGAGGAAGAATTAAGAATTATTGCATACAACGGACTTGAGCTTTCGCCGATCAATCAGATCCTTGTCGAGCGTTTCATCGGCGGCTGGAAAGAGATCGAGTTTGAGGTTATGCGTGACAGCGTCGGCAACGTTATTGCCGTCTGCTCAATGGAGAATTTTGATCCTGTCGGAGTTCATACGGGCGACAGTATCGTTATTGCTCCTGCCGTTACGCTTTCCGACAAGGAATATCAGATGCTCCGTTCCGCTTCGCTTGATATCATCACCGAGCTTGGCATCGAGGGTGGCTGTAACTGTCAGTTCGCTCTCAATCCCGAAAGCTTCGAATATTCCGTTATCGAGGTCAATCCTAGAGTTTCACGTTCGTCCGCCCTTGCTTCAAAGGCTACGGGCTATCCGATCGCTAAGGTTACGACAAAGATCGCTCTCGGCTATACATTGGATGAGATCAGGAACGACATCACGGGCAAGACCTGCGCCTGCTTTGAGCCTACGCTTGACTACGTTGTCGTCAAGTTCCCGAAGTGGCCGTTTGACAAGTTCGTCGGTGCAAGCCGTAAGCTCGGCACTCAGATGAAAGCAACGGGCGAGGTTATGTCGATCGCTCCGACCTTTGAAATGGCAGTTATGAAAGCCGTCAGGGGAGCGGAAATTTCCCTTGACACGCTTAATTACAATAAATTCCCCGAGGATATGGATCTTATCGAACGCCTCCACGAGCAGGACGATCTGCGTATTTTCGCTGTGTTCAAGGCTCTCAAGGAGGGCGTAAGCATCGACGAAATCCATTCAATCACAATGATTGACGAGTGGTTCCTGGGTAAGCTCAAAAACCTTGCCGACTATGAGAAGATGCTCGAAAGCGGAAAGCTTGACGAGGATTACTATGAAAAGGGCAAGAAGCTCGGCTACAAGGACGCAACCATCCTCAAAATGGCGGGCAAGCTTCCCGAAAAGACGCTTGACGCCGTATATAAAATGGTTGACACCTGCGGCGCAGAGTTCAAGGCGGAAACTCCGTATTTCTACTCGACCTACGACACCGCCTGCGAATCGAGAGAGCTTCCGAGGGGCGAGAAAGACAGAATCATCGTTCTCGGCTCAGGCCCTATCAGAATAGGTCAGGGTATCGAATTTGACTATTCCTCCGTTCACTGCGTATGGACCTTGAAAGAGCTCGGCTATGAGGTCGTTATCGTAAATAATAATCCCGAAACCGTTTCAACGGACTTCGATACGGCGGACAGACTGTACTTTGAACCGCTTAACGATGAAGACGTTATGAATATCATCAAGGTTGAAAAGCCTGTCGGCGTAGTTGTTGCGTTCGGCGGACAGACGGCGATCAAGCTGACGAAATTCCTTGATGAAAACAATATTCCGATCCTCGGCACCTCGGCTGAGGGCATTGATATAGCCGAGGACAGAGAGCGCTTTGACGAGCTTCTTGAGCGTTTCGGCATAAGCAGACCGAAGGGTCAGACGATTATGGATACTGCGGATGCTATCAGAGCTGCAAACGAGCTTGAGTATCCCGTCCTCCTGCGCCCCTCATACGTTATTGGCGGTCAGAATATGACTATCGCTTACAACGACACGGACGTTGAGCGTTATATGGATATTATTCTTTCTCAGAAGATCGAAAACCCCGTTCTTGTCGATAAATATATGATGGGTACGGAGCTTGAGGTCGATGTTATTTCCGACGGCAAGGATGTTCTTATTCCCGGTATTATGGAGCATATCGAGCGTGCCGGCGTCCATTCGGGCGACTCAATCGCTGTATATCCGCCGTACAATATCCTTGACAGCATGATAGACAAGATCGTTGATATCTCAACAAAGCTTGCCCTTTCTCTCGGCACGAAAGGTCTTGTCAATATCCAGTATCTCATCTACCGCAACGAGCTTTATGTTATTGAGGTCAATCCCCGTGCTTCGAGAACTATTCCCTATATCAGCGAGGTAACGGGTGTTCCGATGGTCGAGCTTGCAACAAAGGTTATGGTCGGAACAAGGCTTATCGAGCTTGGCTACGGCACGGGACTTTACAAGATACCTCCGTATTTTGCAATCAAGGTTCCCGTATTCTCGTTTGAAAAGCTCAACGACGTAAATTCCGAGCTTGGTCCTGAGATGAAATCCACGGGCGAGGTTCTCGGAATAGGCAGAACTCTCAACGAGGCTCTGTTCAAGGGACTGATTTCCGCAGGCTTCAAGGTCGGCCGTGAAAGCACCTACCACGATAAGAAGTACAACGCAGGCGTGCTCATCAGCGTTCATGATAAGGATAAGCCCGAGGTTATATCGCTTGCAAAGAAATTTGCCGATATCGGACTTAAAATATATTCGACTCCCAACACGGGCAAGCTCATTCAGTCGGCAGGTATCAATGCCGAGATCATCGAGGCTTTCTCGGACGGCAAGCATATCATCGAGATGCTTGAAACGGGAAAGATCGACTATATCGTTTACACAGGCTCAACGGCGAAATCGACGATTGACAATTTCATCAAAATTCACCGCCGTGCCGTTCAGCTTTCAATCTGCTGTCTGACGTCGCTTGATACGGCGAACGCACTCTGCGACATTCTTGCAAGCCGCTTCACTCAGCGCAACACCGAGCTTGTCGATATCAACAATATGCGCTCAAAGCGTATGCGCCTGAACTTTACGAAGATGCAGGCGACGGGCAACGACGATATCTATTTCAACAATATGAACAAGATGATACCGTCGCCCGAATCGCTGACAATCAACTTCACCGACCGCCATTACGGCATCGGCGGAGACGGAGTTGTGCTTGTTGAAAAGTCGGATATTGCAGACGCAAAGATGGTTGTTTACAATGACGACGGAACGCAGACTCTTATGGCGGCGAACAGTATCCGCTGTGCGGCGAAGTTCCTCTACGACAACGGAATTGTGCCTAAGACAAATATGACGATCGAAACGAACTGCGGCGTGAAGAACGTCAGACTGTATTCCTTCAACGGCGAGGTAAGGTCGGCTCAGGTCGATATCGGAAAGCCTGATTTCAATCCCGAGAGCATACCGATGAAGACGGACAACTATATGATTATAGACGAGCCGGTTGAAATCGGCGGCGAGATGGTCAACATCAGTTGTGTGACTATCGGCAATCCGCACTGTATCGTGTTCATCGATAATATCGACAGCGTTGACCTCAACGAGTTCGGCGATAAGATCCGTAATTCGGGCATACTTCCCGAATACATCAACACGGGTATTGCGAGAATGATCGACAAAAACACGATCAAGCTCCGCTGCTACGAAAGAGCCGTAAACGGCGAAAGTCTCGGCTGCGGAACATCGGCGGCGGCTGCGGTCGTTATCGCAACGGAAATGGGACTTTGCAAAAAGGGCGAGGACGTAACCGTCAAGATGCCCGGCGGCGATGTTGTCATTACCTATACCGATGAAACTATCCTCGTAAACGGCGACACGAAAAAGATTTACGAGGGCGTAGTAGAATACTAAAAATGTAGTTTAATACTAATAATAATGTAAATGCCAGCCTCCCCTTGAAGC
>JAXJRE010000055.1:0-12304 GCA_036310785.1 Acutalibacteraceae bacterium | reverse complement strand
GTATAGGATCATCTCGGCGGTCGAGCCGTATGCTCCTAAGAATAAGATTAGCTACCTTATGGGTGTAGGCACTCAGGGCAATATCATCGAAAGCGTCAGCAGGGGAGTTGATCTTTTCGACTGTGTAATGCCGTCAAGAAATGCCCGTCACGGTCAGCTTTTTACGATGAACGGAATAATCAACATAAATAATGCCAAATATATGAAGGACGACACGCCGATTGACCCGGACTGCGACTGCCCGACCTGCCGCCGTCACTCAAAGGCATATATCAGGCACCTTTTTAAGGCAAAGGAGATGCTTGCAATGCGCCTTTGCGTAACCCATAACCTTTATTTCTATAATACGCTGATGGAAAAAATCCGTGACTCTCTGAAGAACGGAACCTTTGAGGAGTTCAGGGAAAAATATGTTGACCTGCTCGACACGAGGATTTAATTTTTAAAATTAACAGAATATACACAAATAACGCTTGCAAATTATTACAATGTAATGTATAATACAAACGTTATGTAAAGTTTAGGAGGCAAAGTAATGGAATTTTTAGCAGCACAGGCAGCCGGCGGTAAGAGCAGCAGCCTGACAATGATCCTTATGATGGCGGCGGTTTTCGCAGTAATGTATTTCCTTATGATCAGACCGCAGAAGAAAAAGCAGAAGGAAGAGCAGGCGATGCGTGACAATCTCCAGATCGGAGACGAGATCACGACGATTGGCGGCATTGTAGGGAAGATTGTTACGGTCAAGGACGATACCCTCATCATTGAGACGGGCGCTGACAGAAACCGTATGAAGATCACCCGTTGGGCTATCAGCCAGAACAACACCGCTAACGAGAAGCTTGCGGCAGAGCGTGCGGCGGCAAAGGAAGCGGCGGAGAAAGAAAAGGCTGCCCGTATGGAAGCCAAGGGCAAGACTCCGAGAAGCAAGAAAAAGAAAGAAGAAAAATATTGATTTTCCGGAAATTGAAAATCTAAAGTAATTGACTGCAAGCAATCCGAAATGGATGGCTTGCAGTTTTTTAGATGTTAGATTTTAGACGTTAGACGATTAAAATTAAAAGATTGCAGAAACCTTGCAAGGCTTCCCCAAATTAGACGGTAGACATTAGATGTTAGATTTTAGACTGTATCGTTTTAAAATTTGATCAAACTTTTCGGCTCCCTTGTGTAAAGGGAGCTGTCACGAAGTGGCTGAGGGATTGTAAACAAAACTAATGGTTTTGTTTATTTTTAATGGTTTATAAAGACTATAAATTTCCACGTCTAAAGTCTAATGTCTACAATCTAAAGTCTATCTTCTCTTATCCCCTCCGTCTCGTCGTACCTCCTCGACACCTCCCCTTGCCATGTAACAAGGGGAGGCAGAATTAGTTTTTACAAGCTTTAAAGTTTTATCGTCTAAAGTCTAATGTCTAAAATCTAACGTCTATTTTCAGATGTCAGACCTTAGACGATAAAGCTATAAGCCTTGCTGATGTTTTAAAGGAAATTATTTTTTCAAAAAAGGTTGATGAACAGATTTATAAAAAACACTTGATTTTTACGGTATCATAATGTATAATATACAGCGTTATGTGCCGGTGTGATGGAATTGGCAGACGTGCCGGACTCAAAATCCGGTGGTAGCGATACCGTACCGGTTCGACCCCGGTCACCGGCACCAAAAATCCCGAATGCGTCAGCATTCGGGATTTTTACTTCTTACCTCTTCACTCTTCACTATGCACTTTTCACTTTTCACTCATCCGCAATTAGTTTTTTTCAATAAAACAGAATCACTTTTTATAAATACGGTTTGTTACGAAGGTCGTTACACCCATATCGTAATATTTCTGCATCGTTTCTCCGTCATCAACCGTCCAGCAGGCGAGGGGAACTCCTGCCTGCTGAAGCTGTTTGATTTTCTTCTCGCTGTTTATTGTCTTGTGACCGTTAAAGCTGACGCCGATCGTCGGATCATCAAGGCATTGCTCCATCTCTTTGCTGTTCAGCTTTGAGACAAGGGCATAAAGCTGAATGTCGGGATTTTTTTCCTTTACCGTTTTCAGGACGCTGCGGTCAAAGGAGATCACCGAGCAGGATTTTGTAAAGCCGTTTTTGTCAATCGTTTCCAGCAGAGTATCAATTCCGTCCGCTGTGTAATCCTTGATTTCGATCATCGGTATAATGTTAAATTCAAGGCAGGCGGAAAGTGCCTGGTCGAGTGTGGCGATTTTAAGATTGCCGTAGTTTTTGTGGTTTGCTCCGTTGTTGATATTTGCGGTGATAAGGTCATAATATGTATATGAAGATATTTTGCCGCTTTTATCGGTCATTTTCTTTATGTCCGCATCATGGGAAAGCACCCATACGCCGTCAGCGGTCTGTCGAACGTCGATCTCGACGGCATTAAAGCCGTATTCTGCCGCCTTTTTGATCGCCGCAACCGTGTTTTCGGGCGCCTGACAGGAAAAACCCCTGTGGGCGATATGCTTGATCTTGCTCTGGTCGGTCTTCTTGACAAAGACGCTTGAAAGCGGGATCGGACTTTTCGCCGTGTATCTTTTGCGGTCGCTGACTGCATTGGAAACGAGGGGAGCCGCAATGACCGTAATGACAATAATGACGGCAAGGATAACAGGCCATTTTTTTCTTTTAATTATACGAAACGAACGCTTGAGAGCTTCTTTATTCATAAAACAAACCTCCGATATTTTTATTATAGTTTATCTCATTTGGAGATTTATGTCAATCGGTATTTGCCGACGGCAGATATCCGTACCGTCGGCATAATATATTAAACGGATATCTGCTTGTGCTGATCACGGCATTTCTGCGGACAGGATGTCACCGTTGATCAATATCCGTTGATTTTATTTTTTACATCCTGTTACAGTATATGCCCTCGGACTTTGTCGGGTTTCAAAATATTTAGGTGTGCCTATAAAACAACACGGAGCCTTCTTATCGAAAAGCTCCGTGTATTTTTATTGCTTATTGTCCTTGTGCTCATCCGTTTCTCTGTTTTCTTTGTATTCGTTATATTTTTCGGAAACAGTTTCAATAACGGATTCGGTTTTCTCCTTTACCGTTTCGGTTTTTTCTTTAATAAACCGTTTTATCTTATTAGAGCTTGTTTTCGGAAATTCGCTGTCCCTGATCTTGACCTTTGAGATCTGCTTGTATATAGGCAGGTCTGCGCACGCTTTCTTGATGCTTTTCAGCACCTCGGAGGCTGTTTTTTTCTCCTCAAGATAAACCTCGGCGGTCAGACTGCTCTCGTTGCCGTCCTTGTCCTTTTCGCCGCTGACGACAACCTCGTTAACATAGTCGATGTCCTGAATGTAGCCCTCGATCTCCTCAGGATAAACATTCTTGCCGTTGTTGAGAACGATAACGTTTTTCTTTCTTCCCGAAATGATGAGCTGATCTTTTTCGTTAATGTAGCCGTAGTCGCCCGTGTAGAACCATCCGTCCTTGAGAACCTCCTCGGTCAGCTTGGGCTGTTTGTAGTAGCCGATCATAACTATGTCGCCCTTGACGCAGATCTCGCCGATGCCCTCGTCGTTTGGATTGTCGATTCTCCACTCGATGCACGGCAGCTTGATGCCGACGGTCTTGAAATCGTTATACATATCATGGTTGGCACAGACGAGAGGAGAACACTCGGTGATTCCGTAGCCGTTGATGAGGTCGAGACCGATATCGTCGAAGAATTTTGCAACCTCGGGACGAATCGGCGCACCGCCGCAAACGATTTTTTTGAGCTTGCCGCCGAAGCCCTCAAGAATAAATCCGAAGAACTCACGGCGCTTGTCAATGCCCTGAGCGCGAAGCTCGTTGCTCTTTTTGACAAGCTCATTGAACTGCTCCTCCATGCCCTGCTTCCTGATGTTTTTCATAATGCGCTTATACATCGACTCGGCGATTGCAGGCACAACATAAACATAGGACGGCTTGTAGATAACAAGATTTTTGAGCATTGCAGGCAGACTTTCATTGATGCAAAGCGTGGAATGATGGTGGAAGGATACGAGAATATCGCTGACCGCTTCATAGGTGTGATGATAGGGCAGGAGAGAAAGTCCCGTGTCGTAAACCGTGGAAACCATAAGTCCGTAATAAACGCTTGAAACAAGGTTGTGTTCTGAGAGCATTACGCCCTTTGAAAAGCCCGTTGTGCCTGAGGTGTAGACAAGGAGCTTCAGCTCGTCAGGCTCGCTTTGCTCGGCAAGAAATGCCGAGGGATCAAGCTCTTTGCCCTTTTCAAGAGATTTTTTGTATGAAAGAAAAGCTCCGTCATCCTCGTCCCTTTCAAAAACAATATAGTTTTTCACAAGAGGAAGCCGATCGGAATTATTGCGGAAAAATTCTTCGTATTTCTCGTCGCAGAACACGATTGAACATTCGCTGTCGTTGAGTACATGAATAATGTCCGTCTCGGGCAGATCTCTGTCAACAGGCACGAAAACACCGTTGCCCCTGAGTGCGGTGAGATATGCGGTTATCCACTCATAGGAGTTTTTACCGATGCAGGCGATACGTCTTTTATCCTCGGAAATATCACGGAGAAACGCTCCTAGCCGGTTAACCGTGTCTGCAAACTGAGAAAATGTCACCTCACGGATCTCGTCGTTTTCCTTGAATTTATATGCAATTTTGTCTCCGGCGTCACGGACGGCAAGCTCCATCATTTCTTTTATTGATGAGAACGGCTGTACTTCATACAGCGGATAATTAGTTTGTTTTTTCATTTCATTAGCCCCCGTTAAGGTTATTATTGAGTAAATTATCTCATTTGAATATTGAAAAGTCAATAGATGAATTGATAATAATTTGTGAATGATATCAACCCGATCCTGCATTTACACGAAGACCTGAGCATATTGATTATATGAGGTGATAACAATGGATGAGACAAAAACAAAGCCGACTGAAGGTGAGGAACAGCATAAAACTGCGGAAAGAAAGATCAGTCCGACCAATACGGTTATGCTTGTTCAGACGCTTGTGTGCATAGCCGCCGTTGTTTTCGTGTTCCTGCTCGGAAAGCTAAGTCCGAAAACTTTTGAATATATAAAAAACGAGTATGACAGGATAATGTCGATCGATATGGACGCAGGGGAAATGGCGGAGTCGGCAAAAAAGATTGCGGAAAAGGCAAACTCCTCCGCTTCCGGACAAAGCACCGTTAAGCAGGATACTGCGGAGATAAAGGATACAGGCGTTAAAAGCGCCTCCGACAGTGAGGTTATGGCTGTTATGTCGATGTTCAAAAGCGATGAGGAAATAACCGTTCCCGTTCACGGCGAGATAAGCTCGGAATACGGCAACAGGACAAATCCCGTCACGGGAGAATACCTCATGCACTCGGGTGTGGATATCGCCGCAGACAGCGGCACTGAGATCAGGGCGGCATACAGCGGAATTGTCAGCGAGGTGGGAAGCAACAGCGTAGGCGGCAATTACATCAGCCTTGTCCACAGGGACGGCAGTGAAACTCTCTACTGCCACTGTTCAAAGATAATTGTGGAAAAAGGTGCGGTAATCCGTGCAGGAGAAACCATAGCCCTTGTCGGCAGTACAGGCAGAAGTACGGGCCCTCATCTTCACTTTGAACTGACGGTTGACGGAAATACGGTCGATCCGCTGATTTATCTTCCGCACGAAAACGGAGCGGTATGAGATTAAGAATAAGAGGAGTTTACCTGATAATCGACTATTATTTCATCGCCGTGCTGACGCTGAGCCTTGTTGTTTTCAGAAACGAGAGCATACTGATGTGCTTTGCTTTCTGTATTCTGCACGAGCTCGGTCATCTGACGGCGATGATAATGTTCAGAGAGAGGATAAAGAAAATCACCCTCGGCTACTTCGGAATGAAGATCGATTGCTCGGGCACGATAATGCCTGTGCTGTCCGAAACGGTAATAGCGGCGGCAGGACCGTCGGTAAATCTGATCTTGGCGGTTTTATTTTATCTGTTAAATCTGAAAACGGCGGTTGAAATCAATATCGGACTTGCGGTGTTCAATCTTCTGCCCGTAAAACCGCTTGACGGCGGCAGAATATTGTCGTCATTTTTTAGCGACCGTGCAATGCGTACTGTCGGAATAACCGTCGGTATCGTTCTGTCCTTCCTCGGTGCGGCGACGGCAATATACACAAAAAGCAATTTCCTTATACTTATTGTATCCCTTTATGTGCTGATTGGCGCAATAAAATAAAAATTTCCATAGAATAATTCCTGACTGTTGATAGAAAATAATGTCAGGGTGATTCTATGGAATTTTTAACAGCTTTTTTGATCGGCGGACTTATATGCGTGATCGGACAGGTTCTGATTGATGCAACGAATATAACTCCTGCAAGAATACTGGTAATTTTTGTTGTGCTCGGCGTTGCGCTGGAGGCTCTGGGAGTTTATCAGCCGCTTGTCGATTTTGCAGGCTGCGGTGCGACCGTTCCGCTGACGGGCTTCGGCTACACGCTTGCAAAGGGCACGGAAAAGATGATAGGGGAGCAGGGCTGGCTCGGAATACTGACAGGACCTTTCTCGGCCGGTGCGGCAGGAATTGCGACGGCTCTGATTTCGGGACTGATCGTTTCCGCCGTAACAAAGTCCGGAAGCAAATAAAAAAGGAGTAAGCGCATTGCTTACTCCCTGTTGATCGGAATATGTTTATTTAGCCTCAACTTCGACAGGCTCTTCTGCTTCACAGCATGAGCAGGAAACGTAATCGCTCTCGTCATCGTCGGCAACCTCGTTCTTGCAGGGAAGAACCTTAGTTACAAGGTAGTAGATGCCTGCGATTGCGCCGGCAATAGCAACAATGATACCGACTACCTTTAAAATCTTCTTTATAACATCGCACATAATAGAAAACCTCCAAATGTTTAATTTACCTAATTATAGTATAGGTGCAAAATAAAGTCAAGCCTTTTTGCGATAAATTCATTATTTGTACACAAATAAAAATAACAAATTAAAAAAACAAAAGGACGGATAAATCCGTCCGTTATGCCACGTTATCAGTCTGCAAGAAGCTTAGCAAGAGCTGACTTCTTTCTGGCAGCGTTGTTTTTGTGAATAAGGTTCTTAGCGCAAGCCTGATCTACCTTTTTGATAGCCGCTCTTACGACTGCCTCCTTATCCGCTGCGTTTGTCTCAGCGGCAACGTGAGCCTTCTTGATAGCGGTCTTCATTGCGGAATTTCTTGACTTGTTGCGTGCAGCCTTGGTCTGGTTTACAAGCACTCTTTTCTTAGCTGATTTAATGTTTGCCATTGTTGCACCTCCTTTAAATGCTTTACACAGTTAGTTATGATATCATTAAAACGAATAAAATGCAAGTGTTTTTTTAATATTTTATAAAAAATCCGGAATATTTTTCTTATATATTGATTGGAGAGACCGCCAATGGAATTCAGAACCGATCTTGCACTTGAAAAGCGTGAAATTCTCGGCGAGAATGAGCCGGAGGGAGTTTCAAGCCGTGAGTTTGAAAAGGGAACGGTAAAATTCACAAAAATCCGCATATTGAACGAAAAGGGCAGCGAAGCTCTCGGGAAGCCTATCGGAACATACATTACGGCGGAAATACCTCAGCTTATGAGGAATCCCGTTGATGACGAGGAGATAATTGAGGCGATTGCCGATGAGCTATGCTCTCTTTTGCCCGATAAGGGTACCGTGCTTGTTGCAGGGCTCGGAAATACCGATATCACGCCCGATGCCGTAGGCCCGAAAAGCGTTTCAAAGGTGCTTGCCACCCGACACATCAGCAAGGAGCTTTCACAGGAAATAGGGCTCGGCGAGCTGAGAAGCGTTGCAGGCTTTATTCCGGGTGTTCTCGGCAGAACGGGAGTTGAAGCGGCAGAGTCTGTCAAAGGACTTGCCAGATCGGTTTCTCCGTCCGCCGTTATCGCCGTTGACGCCCTTGCCGCACGAAAGCTGTCAAGGCTCGGCACAACGGTACAAATATCCGATATCGGAATAATACCGGGCTCGGGCGTCGGAAACGCAAGGAAAGAAATTACCGAACGGACGGTAGGCGTACCCGTGATCTCAGTAGGCATACCGACCGTGGTTGACGTCGGAACCCTTGTCAGCGATCTGACGGGAACGGAGAATAAAATTCCCGATGAAAGCCGTGATATGATAATTACTCCCCGTGAGATCGACATAGTTATCGAGCGTGCGTCGGAGCTTATAGGAATGTCGATAAACAAGGCTCTTCAGCCGAATATTTCCGTTGAGGAAATGATGATGCTTGTCGGTAACTGAGTTACCTGATCTGTGATACGAAGTCGGTGCCTATGGCATAGCCGGCAATAAGCTGAACATCGGACTGATCCACCGTGCCGTCGAAATCAACATCGGCGGCATATTTTATGCAGTCGGAGTATTCGCCGAAATTGTTTGCGATACAGTCGGTTATAACTGCGTCATGTCCGTCCGCAATGCAGTCGCCGTTCACATCGCCGAAAATAATTACCGTGTAGGTTTTATAAAGCTCTCCGCTGAGGGTGTAAACGTTCAGAACAGAGCCTGTTCCGTTGCCGAGGGCAGTCGGTACAAATTCCGTTGTGCCTGTTCCCTCGGTTACGGTTATATAATCGGAAATGCTTGCGTAGCCCTCATTAAGTCCGTAGATATAGCCGGTCTTAGGCTCGTGGATTATCGTTGTGGAAAGGTTAAATTCAATCTCAGGCTTGATTTCTCCGAAGTCAAGAAGCTCGACTGCGTCAAGAATTTTGTATTGATATGTCTGTGAGGTTGAAACGGTCGAATTGGATGTAACCGTTTTGGTTGCTGAGTTCCTTATCGAATTGTAAACATCGTCAACAGATCTGTCGGGATAAACGGAAAGATAGAGTGCGGTGCAGGCGGCAACAAGGGGAGAGGACTGCGAGGTTCCGCTCAGCAAGCTGAACTTTCCCGCCTCTATACCGCAGCCGAGAACGGCATATCCCGGGGCGGCAACGTCATAGTAAGCACCGCCGTTTTCATCGTAATTGGAAAAATCCGTGAGTGACGAGGTGTCCGTCTTATCGATCGCCATAACACCGATAACGTTGCTTGCGGCGGCGGGATAGCTGAGAGCTGTTGCTGTTCCCGTCGCATTGTTGCCTGCGGAAGCTATGAGTACAACCCCTGCCGAATATGCGGCATCAATGGCAGTTTTGATTGTTGTAGGATACGAGGAAAGTATTCCCAACGACATATTTATAACGTCTGCGCCGTACACTCTTGCATAGTTTATTCCGGAGGCTACGGCGGCACTTGTTATCTTCGTCTTAGTGTCGGAGGAGGTGTAGTTGTCGGAGGCAACCTTGATAAGCATCAGCTCGGCTCCGAAAGCCGCACCGATTCCGTTCGCTCCGTTTGAAGCCATGCCGATAACACCGGCAACGTTTGAGCCGTGAACGCTGTCGTTCAGCGCCGTTCCGTCCGGCTTCATTGCAGGGGAAATGTCAGAGGTGTTGTTTGCCGTGTTCCAGCCGTGATTGCCGTTGCCGTCGTCCCAGAGATTTGTGGGGAAATCGGAAGCTTCGAGATAATATCCGTTGTCGATGACCGCAACCGTTACGCCCTCGCCGCAGGTCTGATACTTTTCCCATGCCGCAGGGATATTCATAATATCCTCAAGATACCATTTTTCCCATGTGGGATAAAATCCCGAGGTTTTGCTCAACTCAACGGGGGTTGTATAGCCATAGGTTTCAAGCAGATAGTTCGGCTCGGCATAGGTTACTCCGTCGAGCTTTTCCATTTCACGGCAGGTTTTTTCAACGTTGCCGCTGATTTTCGCAACATATGTAACGGATTCGGATGAAACCGAATTTGTAGAGAGATATTCCTCCTCATACGTTTCAAGCTCGTTAAGCTCAATTACGCCGAGAGCCTTTATCTTAGAAGAAAAGCTTGTTCCGGAGCGGTCAATTCCGTATGCGGAAACCGTCGGGGTGTATTCAAAAATTATTTCATCCTCAACGTACTCGGCGGTAACAACCTCCTGAGCCGTGGAAAGAACAGGCATACATACGGCGAGCAGAACTGCCGATAAAACAACTGAAATTATTTTTTTGAATTTCATAATATCATTCCCTTCGGTAAAGATAGTATGGGGTGATTATTTTGAAAAAGTATATTTCTTTATTTTTGGTAATTATTTTCCTTGCAACGCTGTGCGCCTGCGGTGCGGATATGCCCGACAACAGCGTGACCGACAGAACAACGGCGGAGAACGTTGCAGGCAAAACTCAGCAGAAATCCGCCGCAACCTTTACGGGTTATCCTGCCCTTGAGCAGGTGACTCTCAAATGCACCGATCCCGAGAATTCAAGGGGACTGCCGACCGACAGGATCGAACATTCCTACGGAGTGGCAAAGGACGGCAAGCCGCATCAGATTTCCGTGGATTCGGAAAAATTCTTTGAGTCCAAGAATTACAAAGCCGTGACCTACGATACAAAAACTCAGGACAAGGCAATCTATCTGACCTTTGACTGCGGATACGACAACGGCTACACTGACAAGATACTTGACGTTCTCAAGGAGAAAAATGTCAAGGCGGCGTTCTTCTGCACGGTTGACGAACTGAAATCCGCTCCCGATGTTATCGCCCGAATGATAAAGGAGGGGCACATCGTAGGAAATCATTCAACAACTCATGCGTCCTTTGATGAGATCAGCCGCAGTGAAATGACAAAGGAAATTCAGGACTGCGACAATTACCTGAGAACGAATTTCGGCTACACTTCGCCGTATTTCCGTTTCCCGAAAGGCAATTATTCGGAGTGCGCCCTTGAGCTTGTCGGCTCGCTCGGATACACAAGCGTTTTCTGGTCGCTGTCCTATGCCGACTGGGACACAAAGGCTCAGAAAGGTGCGGACTACGCTTTTGAAAAGGTGACCTCACGTCTGCACCCCGGAGCGATAATACTTCTCCATGCCGTTTCTGCGGACAACGCAGGCGCAATGGGACGCATAATCGACTACGCAAGGGAGCAGGGCTATGTATTCAAAAACCTTGATGAATTGAAGCTATAATAATACAAAATAATTATATCATAAGTTGAATTTTCGTACAACTGTTTTCAAAAAATTTTCATAGCTTGCAATTCATACCGTGAAATGCTATAATTAGACAATCAATTTATATCGGAGGATAAAATTATGGCTTCACAGCTTTCAATGCCCAAGAAGGGCGACATGATCGCAATTATGACAACAAACAGGGGAACAATCAAGTTCAAGCTTTTTCCTCAGCAGTGCCCGAAAACAGTTGAGAACTTTACCACACACGCTAAAAACGGCTATTATGAGGGAATAATCTTCCACCGTGTCATCAATAACTTTATGATTCAGGGCGGCGATCCGACAGGAACGGGACGTGGCGGCGAGAGCATATGGGGAGACTCCTTTGAGGATGAGTTTGATCTCGGACTTCACAATGTCAGAGGTGCTCTTTCCATGGCGAACGCAGGTCCGAACACCAACGGCAGTCAGTTCTTCATCGTTCAGGCTGGTGCGGTTGACGGCAACCTGATGGGACAGATGGAGATGATCGGCGAGAAGATGTTCCCTGCCGACTGTATAGCGGATTACAAAAAGGTCGGCGGTACTCCGTGGCTCGATTTCAAGCACACCGTTTTCGGTCAGGCTTATGAGGGAATGGACGTTGTTGACGAGATCGCAGGCACAAGGGTGGATCTTATGGATAAGCCCTTTGACGATGTTGTGATCGAAAAGATCGAGATCGGCGAGTACGAGGGTTAAAACTAAATCCTTGATTGGAGAGAATAATATGAAATATATCAAGTGGCTTATTGCTTCGATTGTTGTTGTGGCTCTTTTGATTTTCACCGCAATCTTCGTTGTCAATGCCTACAACACGGGCAAGATCGGCAACAAGGACGAAAAGGTCGCCGCCGATTTTACCGAGGATATTCAGGGAGTGTGGAAGAACACCTCGACAGGCACGATAGCCTCTAAGATCACCAAGGTGCGTTTTGACGAAAACGGCAAGCTGACGGTTGTTGTCCTCGGTCAGACGGCTGAGGGAACATACCGTGACGAATATGATCTTGATTCAAAGAAGCACACTCTGACGGTCAAGGGAAACATCTACGGCGGACTTTCCGTCGAGCGAGCCTTTGACGCCGTACTTAATGAGGATAAGGACACTCTCAATCTCAAGGACACGGGAAGCTCTCTGGAGTTTATTCTTGTAAAAACCGATGAAACGGAGCTTAATACCGAGAAACCGACATCTGCCGTTACCGAAAAGACCACAGCTCAAAAAACCGAAAAAACG
>JAXJRE010000054.1:0-12251 GCA_036310785.1 Acutalibacteraceae bacterium | reverse complement strand
TTTTTCAAGCAGAGCGTTGATTTTCTCGGCAGGATCAAGGAGATCGCTGATTGAGGTGTCGTGGTTAAGAGTGTCAATAATGTAGGAAAGATACTTCGACATATCGACCTTGACATACCATTCTCTTTTCTGAAGCTCTGGAGTGCCGTAAATGAGATTTGTGGTGAATACACGGTCGATGAGTCCCTCGTCAAAAGCCTTGTCAAATCCGTCAAGTCCGTTGCAGAAAAGTCCGAAAGCGGAGAAAATGAAAATCCTCTTGGCTTTAAGCTCCTTGAGCTTGGTTGCAACCTCGATCATTGACTCGCCGGAGGATATCATATCGTCAACAATGATGACGTCCTTGCCCTCGATGTTGTCGCCGAGGAATTCGTGAGCGATGATCGGGTTTCTTCCGTCAACAATTCTTGAATAATCACGGCGTTTGTAGAACATGCCGAGCTCAAGACCGAGAACGGTTGAATAGTAGATACAGCGTGACATTCCGCCCTCGTCGGGAGATATGATCATAATGTGATCCTTATCAATTTTAATATCGGGAATGTTTTTAACGGCTGCTTTTATCATCTGATAGGCGGGGGAGATGCTTTCAAATCCGCAAAGAGGAATTGCATTCATAACCCTCGGATCGTGAGCGTCAAAGGTGATGAAATTCTCGACGCCCATTGAGTTAAGCTCCTGGAGCATCATTGCGCAGTCGAGTGATTCACGGCTTGAACGCTTGTGCTGTCTGCCCTCATAGAGCATCGGCATAATAACGGAAACACGCTTTGCCTTGCCCTCAATGGCACTTATAGCACGCTTGAGGTTTGCGTAGTGCTCGTCGGGTGACATCGGAACGGTCTGACCGTACATTTTGTAGGTAACGCCGTAGTTGAATACATCGCAGAGAATGTAAATGTCATAGCCTCTGACCGTCTGGTTCAGCGCAGCCTTGCCTTCGCCTGTGCCGAAACGGGGAAAGTCCATATTGATGAGATAGGTTGATCTTTCATAGCCGGCGAAAGCAAGGGTGTCCTTGTGCTCGCTGTTGCGCTGAAATCTCCACCTGATAAGGTAGTTGTCGATCTTGTTGGCAAGCTCCTCGCATCCGGGAAGAGCAACGATGCCAAGCTGACCTACGGGTATTGTGTTGTAATTCGGTTCGCTTCTCATTTATACAGTCCGCCTTTCAGAGTTATATGAATATTTTACTATAAAAGAGCCGTTTTTTAAAGGGATAGAAATGCTTTTTGTCGAAAAATATATTTTGCATTATTTGCTATAATTTGTTTAGTTTACACAAAACTGTGTTCTGCTTTTATTACGGTGAAATAGCTGTTGTTGACTTCGGATATTTTTCGGCCGATTTCGGTAATGATCTCCTGCGAAGAAGTCTTGAAGTCGTAGGGGATAACAACGTCAAAAATCAGGTTGGTGTGCATAGGTCCGTCAACAACCCTGAAATCGTGAATCGACAGCTCCTCGCTTATTTCACTAACCACCCTGAGCGTAAGCTCTTTAAGCTCGGTCACTCTCTCGTTGTTTACCTCAAGCGGATCATAGTGAACGGTAAGCTCTATCCCCATATCCGCTCCGACCTCTTTTTCAATGTCGTCAATAATGTTATGACCTACCAAAACGTCAAGATCTGAGGGCATTTCAACGTGTACCGTCGCAAATACCTGTCCCGGACCGTAGCTGTGAACAATGAGGTCATGAATACCGCTTACATGGTCATAGGAGAGGATTTTATTTTCGATTTCATCAACAAATTCCTTTGTCGGCGGTGTGCCGATAAGAGTGTTGAGCGTGTCCCTGAAGATGTCAAAGCCGGCCTTGAGAACGAAGCAGGCAACAACAATTCCGAGCCAGCCGTCAATGTGAAGCGACGGGAAGAAGTTTGAAAGAATGAGAGCGATAAGAGTAACGCTCGTTGCCGCAATATCGCTGAGACTGTCGGCTACAACGGCGCTCATGGCAGGGGAGTTGATTCTTTTACCCAGATTTTTGTTGAAGAACGCAAGCCAGAGCTTGCCGAGAATTGAAACTCCGATAATGATTGCACCTACAAGATTGAAGCGCACGTCTTCGGGTGAGCGGATCTTCTGAACGGACTGTATTGCAAGCTCGATGCCCATAAACAGAATGATGAAGGAAACTATCATTGCCGTTATGTACTCGATCCGACCGTGGCCGAAGGGATGATCCCTGTCGGCAGGCTTTCCTGCCATCTTGAAGCCGAAAACCGTTACGGCAGAGGAGCCTGCGTCGGAGAGGTTGTTTACTGCGTCCGCCGTGATTGCAATACTACCCGTTACAGAGCCGACGAAAAATTTCATCAGGCACAAAAGGACATTGAGCGCAATGCCGACGCATCCGCTGAGTATTCCGTATTTTGTGCGAACCTTTGGATCGCCTGTATTATTATGATCCTTAATAAATGCTTTAAGTATCAGTTCTGTCATTTAATCACTCTCTTTACTTATCATATGCACATCAAGCTGATCGTATGGAATATGTATTCCGTTCTTGTCAAAAGCCGTCTTGACCTTTTCCTGCATGCTGAAAAATGCAGGCCAGTAATCGTCGCTTTTGCACCAGACGAAGCAGGCAATGTCAACTCCGCTTGAGCCGTGGTTGGAAACGCCGATAGTGTAATTCGGATCTTTGAGCAGAAGCGGCTCGCTTTCAACGACCTTTGCAAGCACCTTCTTGACCTTTTCAATGTCGTCGTCATAGCTGACCGTGTAGGTGAGATCGAGCCTGATTTTATCCCTTGCCGTGTAGTTGACAAGCGTAGAGGTCGTAATGGTCTGATTCGGAACGACTACAAGCTTGTTGTCGTTTGTCACAAGCGTGGTGTACATAAAACGAATTTCACGCACCTTGCCCTTGACCGTGCCGATCTCAACAAAATCGCCGCTCTTGAACGGCTTATTGAAAAGTATCTGCACTCCGCTTGCAAGCTGAGAAATGCTGTTCTGAAGTCCGAGACCTGCCGTAATTCCTGCCGCGCCGAGGGCGGTGATAAAGGCATTGACATGGATCCCGATTTGTTCAAGCGCGATTACGGAAACAATAATTCTCAGGAAGATGACCGTAGATCGCTTTACAAAACGGTACATCGACTTATCGACATTTTTGCTTTCGAGTATCTTTACAATCAGATTTCCGGCAAGCTTAGCCAGCCAGAAGCCTATCACCATAACAAGGATAAATGAAATGAGTTTAGGCAGAGCTGCCGCCAGCTTTTCGGGAAAATTTTCAAAAGTCCATTGTTTTATATTGTTGATCAAAGCGTCCATATTTTTCCTCCAAATTAAAAATCTATGCGGAAATACAACAGCAATCCCGCACACGGTGTGATGCGGGATCGGAAAAGACATCATATTATTTAATCCTGAATTGCAGGGCAATTCCTCCGAAGCAGACAATATCGCCGTCGTCCACAACGGTCGGTTCCTGTATGCGCTTGTTTTTGATAAATGTGCCGGCGCTTGAATGTGTGTCGGTGATTATCCAGCCTTTTTTATGTTTGGAAATAACTGCATGAAAACGTGAGACGGAGGCGTAGTTGAGCACGATGTCGCAGGCTCCGCTTCGTCCGATCGAGGTTTCCCAGCTCGTTATTGTATATTCCTTACCTGTCTGCTCATCGTAAAAATATGCGGGCGTGACCTTAGGCGCACGGCTCGAAAGTAGGTGCTTCACACAGTAAACAACAATGATGATGCACAGGGCAGGAATAAGATATCTGTAAATTTCATTTATCAGCTCTTTCATTGAACCACCCTTACAATCTATACCGTAATTATAAGGTTTGCACAAAAAATTGTCAACAATTTTTTCCTTGAATATTGAATTTCTTGTGATATAATATTCAAAACGGAGGTGTTTCTATAATGAAAAAAACAAAAAGAATTATTGCCGTCCTCCTGACTTTTGCAATGGTTGTCAGCTTGTTTACCTTTACAACCGGTGCGTTGGAGTCTCAGGAGGAGTGGATAGAGAATAACTGGTCAGAGCTTGTTGAATCAAAGGGCTCAATTCTTTTGACTCCGGGCGAGGACAACTCAAAAATGAATTTCTCATGGCAGTCGTCGTTCAAAAATTTCAAGGCAGAAATTGAGATCGGCACAAATCAGGATCTGAGCGACGCTCAAAAGCTCAAGGTCAGGAGCAGATTTTATCTTCTCTGCTTCGAGTTTACCCATGAGGCTACCGCATCCGAGCTTGAGGCCGACACTACATACTATTACAGATACTACGCCGACAAGGCGTGGAGCGATGTCTATTCGTTCACGACAGGCTCACCCGACAGCACAAGAGTGCTCATGCTGTCCGACGGACAGATAGGACGTTACCGCAAGGGAACCGATGAAGAAATTCTTCAGCACGACACCTACGGCTGGTACAAGACTCTTGAGCTTGCCGAGTCAAAGGGCGGAATCAACTTCATCATTTCAACGGGCGATCAGGTTGAGGATTCCTATTCCGAAAATCAGTATTCGCTTATGGAGTCCGCTCCTCAGCTTCGCAGCTATCCCATTGCCGCCTGCGTAGGCAATCACGAGTTCTATACAACCAATTACAGCGCACACTACAACAATCCTAACAGAAAGACAATCGTTCCTTTCAAGGATCCTGCCGGAAACGGATATTATTTCCTTTACAACGATGTTCTTTTCATCGTGCTTGACTCGAACGTTATCGTTCCGTCAACCCACAGAAAGATAATCAAGGCGGCTTGTGAGGCATATCCCAATGCAAAGTGGAAGGTTGTTTCCATGCACCACAGCCCGTATGACGCAAATGCGGCTGAGTATTTCGCAAGCAAGCTTACAAGATCAACGATCACTCCGTTCTTCGATGAGTTCGGAATTGACCTTTGCGTAAGCGGCCACGATCACTACTACTCACGTTCTTATATTGTCAAGAACAACAAGGTGACCGATGACGTTATCAACAGCGACACATACACCAATCCCGACGGTACGCTTTATATCTGCATCAGCACCGCCTCCGGCTGTAATTACAGCGGAATAGACAGGGACAAGATCGGCGCAGAATGTGACGTATGGCTCCAGAACGAGAAGCCTTCGTATTCGCTTCTTGATATTTCTTCGGATACGCTCACCTTTACCACATATGAAACTGATACCGACACGGTTGTAGACACCGTTTCTATCGTAAAAAAATAAAACCGGAAAAAAGACGGGGCTGTCATAATTGACAGCCCCGTAATTTATACAGTTTGAGCAATTTTTTTTGCACATTCACGGCAGATTTTCTGACCGTTATACTCAACAAGCTCCTCAGAGCTGTGGCAGAAAATACAAGAAGGAATGTATTTTTTGATAACTATTTCGTTTCCTCTTGCGAGAATTTCGACCTTGCTTCCTTCTCCCATAATATCAAGCTCTTTTCTGATTTCAATAGGCAGTACGATTCTTCCTGCAATATCGACAGTTCTGACTATTCCAACACTTTTCATACTTCGACTCCTTTCATGAATATCCGACCGCAACAAACAGAATTCTGTTATTAGCAATATAATACCACCTTAAGCCAAGGTAGTCAACATTTTATTTAAAAAAAAGCAACCGCAGAAGCGGTTGCTCATTTCCTTATAAAGAAGATTAGCCCTTAGCAACAAGGCCCATAACGAGCTCAATGATCTTATTAAGGATAGCCTGGAAATCGATCTTTGTAAGGAGATCGGTTAACTTATCCATGATAGCGTTGATGTCAATAGCGCCGAGAATTGCAGAAAGATCCATTATATGTACTCCTTTCATTGTTTTTTGGTAACAGCAAACTGTTATCTATGTTTATCTTATCATACTTCGCCTGCAATGTCAAGTTATGTAAATTCATTTTTGGACAAAAAATCAATATTGATGATTTACGGCTGTTCGGGAACGGGCTTGTCCTCAAGCTCATGCTCAAAGGCGAGCAGGTTGTTGCGGTCGAAGAAGCTGTATCTCATTTTGAACGCTTTGCAAACTCCGTCGGCAGGAACATAGAGCTGACCTCTCTGAAGCCGCTTTACCTCGGACGGCATTTCAAAGCTTCCCTTATCGGTTTCAACCGTTTTGCTGTTTTCGGTAAAGGTTGCCTTGCGGCGGAAAGCTGACACGGTGACAGCACCCTTGCTCATTTCAACGTCAAAGCCCGTGTATCGGAACATTACCGCAACAGGCACATACCATATACCGTCAGATTTCTCGCAGGTGAGAGTCCTCATACAGAGTCCGAGATCTGCGCCCTTGAACATAAGCCTTGTCGTCCTGAAAACGGGGGCAAGCGCAACGGGATATATCGTATCGTTTTCCTTGTCGATAATACATTGATCGACCGCCCTGTCGCCCTCAAGGTAGGAGGTGAGAGTTAGCTTTTTGCCCTGCACTCTTGCAACCGTGTACATCGAAAGCTCCTCCTCGTGGGGGTAGTAGGCGCAGTTCCACAGCTTTGGAGTAACAAGCATATTGGAAGGATTTCTGTGACCGCTTCCCATGTTGTAAAATACTGTTCCATCGGACGGTCTGTCCCAGAGGTTGTCGCCCCGTCTCGGGTAGCTTCGGGAAAAGCAATGCTCGTGTCCGCTGAAAATAACGTCGAATTTTTCCATTCCCTCTTGAAGCATCGGGTAAGAGTCCTCGCAGGAAAGGCTGGAGCCCTGATAGCAGATAGGGAAGTGGTGAGAGCCGAATTTCCACGTCTTGTCGGTTTTCGCCGTGTCCTCAATAAGCCATTCGTTGACATATTCCGGACCGCTCAAGCCTATTGCACAGAAATGTGCGTTGCCGTAGTCGAAGGAATAGTTAGCGGTTTTCCAGTCCTCAGGGCCGTTATCGGGATACGAGCCACCGAACTGCTTGCTGAAATATTCGACCTTTTCGGAGTAATATTTATTTTCGAGGGTGAAATAGTTTCCGAAGCCCATATCGTCGTGGTTGCCGACAGACATCATAAACGGAATGTGCTCGATTATACCTTTCATACCGTCGAGCAGACCTGTCCACTGGATATCGGTCTGTCCGCAGTTTGTGTTGTCGCCTGCGGTGAGAATGAAGCGGACATCGGGGTGAAGTCTCAGAGCTTCCTTGACTACCTCGTTTAAGACAGAATAATCTGCAGGAGGTTCTGCAGAGCCGCCCTGAGTGTCCGAAAGACAAAGAAATTCAAAGCTGTCAAGGTCATTCTCCGCTGTTTTGAAATCGTAAACATCACTTCTGAATTTTTCGTTTCCGCAAGTGTATTCATATTCTTCACCCGGCTCAAGGGCGTTGATATGCGCCCAAAAGATAATACTGCTGTCAATATCGGAGTCAAAACGTCCGGTATCTGCATCGGCTCTGAGCCAATCGCTTTCACCCTTTTTTCTGTAAAGAGCGTAGCCGTTTTCAATATCGGAGCAGGTGCGCCATGTGACCGTCATACTTGTTCTTGCGTCACCGTTTATCGTCAGCATTATGTGATCGGGATTGTTTTGCGATCCTCGGATTTTTTTCCATTCTTCCTTTGTAATCATAGATATACACCTCAATTCAGATGAGATTATAACACAATTTATACGATGATTCAAGAAAACTGTTGTCAAATTAAAGCAAATACATTATAATATACGCAGTGTAGGTTTGTCAATGATATGTTACAAAATTAGAAAACTTCACCGTTATCAACAAAAGCCTTGAGATAATCAGCAGGAGATTTCCAATTTAGAGGGCGCATAGGAAAGTTATTGTACTTTCTGCTGTGAACAGCAAGTTGTTTTTTGAAATCTTCAAACGAATAAAATCTATGCGTAGCATAAAAGTATTCATTATCTTTTCTGTGTGAACGCTCAACCTTTCCGTTATGTCTGGGTGTATAAGGTTTTATGAGTTTATGCTTTATTCCACACTGTTTGAGTCGCGACTCAAACAGTGTGGGCGTCGGGTTTTCGGTATTGCCGAGCCGTTTTGTAAACTCCGATCCATTATCCGTTTGAACACATTCAACCCTAAACGGAAACTTTTTAAGCATATGTTCAAGAAATATAGCAGAGCTGTATGTGCTGTGCTCTTCAAATGCTTCAAGATAACGGAACCGTGAATACTCATCTATTGCGGTATATTGATAAAACTTCTGCCCTTTTGCATCTCCAACAATACAAGCTTCAGGGACAAATTTAACATCAATCTGAACTCTCTGACCGGGATATTGCATTTGTTCATAAGGTTTAGGGATATACTTCGGATTAGGCGGTTTAACAGCCATTTGACCTTGTTTGCGAAGAAAACGATAAAGACCTGTAACAGAGCGTGTATAACCTCTTTGACGAAGTTTAACCCAAAAGACAACCAAGCCCGCATTCATATTACGCTTTCTCATATCCGTTATCAATTTGATTTCTTCTTCGGTATGCTGATTGGGGTGATGATGTGGACGGTGGGATTTATCGGCGAGTGATTGAAGTGTTCCGTCGTATCTTTTTATCCAGCGATAAATATATTGACGATTTGTTTTGTATCTGATTGCTGCTTTTGTTACTCCATATTTGTTTGCGTAGTTAATTAGGGCTTGACGATACAGCATTGTTTGTGTTACAGTTTTCATTGACGAATAGTCTCCTTGTTTCTTTTTTGTGTGGTAACTTAACTGTAACACAGGATTCGCTATTCGTCACTTCTTTTTTTACTTTTTGTAACACATCAATTGTAAACCTACAAAGCAAATACATTATAATATACGCAGAGGGGAAAACGAAAAAAGGAAGTGTCTGATTATGAAAAAAACAATTGTAATATGTATTTCCGCAATTCTTTGCGTTGCGATGATGTGCGGATCGTTTATCTATGTCGGCAAGGACTTCAACGAAAGCATCAGCAAGCTCATTCCGTCTATCCTTGTTTCTTCAAGGCTGAACGGACAGCAGACCGAGCCGACAACTACCGCGTCTGTTACAGAGCCGATGACCGAAGCTGCTACCGAGGATGAGACAACCGAGGCTCAGACAGAGGAGACCACGACAGCCGCAGACGCACAGAATACAACTGTAAAAAATACAACAACTACCAAAAAGGCTACTACAACAACTAAAAAGCCTGTCACAACCACGAAAAAGGTAACCACGACCAAGAAAACAATCACAACCACCAAAAAGGTTACCACTACCACAAAGAAGCAGACAACCGCTCCTGCTAAGCTCACCACGGCGCAGATCATCGACAATTACAATGCCGCCGTCAACAAGGTCAGAAGCTCCAATGCAGGCTATACCAAGACGAGAAGCACCAAGCTCAATTCGCTTGACGCAGGTGCGCTCGGCAATATGAGCGTTGTTAAGGACGCAGTTTCGGGCTTCCTCGGAGTCGGCGATAAAACATACACAAACGCAAAGGGCAAGAACGAGTTTATGTCCGCCGCCGCTCTCAAATCAAGTGATGTCAAGAGCGCAAGCTATACTCTCAACAACGGAAAATATACATATACTCTTGTGCTCAACAACGGCTCAAGCTCAGCCGACGCAAGTAACAAAAAGAACAGCTCTCCTGTTGACCGAAGCGGTATCCTTGTAGGAACGGGCGATAAGGCGGCATTTGACCATAAGTGCGCCGCAAACCTTTATACGGCAATCAATAACACAGACGGTGCATCTGTAAAGTCGATATCCGAAAGCACATCAAATGTCAAGTGCGTAGCCGTTGTCAACGCTTCAAACGGCAGACTTGAGAGCCTCAGCGTGTCGTTCGACTTTGCCGTAACGCTCACCAACACAAAATATGTCGTAACGATCAAGAGTGCAGGCGGAACAGCGTCAACGACAGTTAAATATTCCAACTTTAAGTTCTGAAACTATACAATAGGAGGCTGAATTATGAAAAGAATTGAAATTGGCGGCGTCATTCCCGCTTCTGCGGTTTCTATGGGCTGTATGAGGCTGACCGATGTTAAAAGCAGCGTTGACAGTGTTATAGGTACTGCGTTGGACTGCGGAATTGACTTTTTTGACCATGCCGATATCTACGGCGGAGGAAGATGCGAGGAGCTTTTCGGCGATTATCTTTCCTCACACAAGGATATCCGTGACAAAATAACCGTTCAGACAAAGTGCGCCATAAGAAAGGGTTGCTACGATTTTTCAAAGGAACACATTGTTTCTTCCGTTGAAAACTCACTAAAAAGATTGAAAACGGACTATATTGATGTTCTTCTTCTCCACCGTCCCGACACTCTTATGGAGCCTGAGGAGGTTGCGGAAGCCTTCAATCTTCTTGAACGTGAAGGCAAGGTCAGATATTTCGGAGTATCGAACCACAACCCGTATCAGATTGAACTGCTTAAAACTGCTGTTAAACAGCCTTTGATCGTCAATCAGCTTCAGATGTCGATAACCGAATCGGGAATGATTACCTCGGGACTGAACGTGAATATGAAAAACAGCGAATCGCAGATGCACGACGGCGGTCTGCTCGAATATTCACGAATTAAGAACATCACCATTCAGACCTGGTCTCCGTTTCAGAAAGGCTTTTTCAAAGGAGCGTTCATCGGTGATGAGGAATATCCCGAATTGAACAAAAAGCTCTGCGAGCTTGCGGAAAAATACGGAGTTACCCCGACGGGAATTGCCTCGGCATGGATTCTTCGTCATCCTGCCCGTATGCAGTTGATCTCAGGCTCGATGAACGAATCGAGGATCAAAGAGATCTGCGCCGGTGCGGATATCACCCTCACAAGAGAGGACTGGTATTCGGTCTACCTTGCGGCAGGGTATTGCTTACCGTAAATAATTAAGGGACTGCCGCTTAGTGCGACAGCCCCTTTTCATTTTCTTCCGAGCAGGTAATCGATGCTCACACCGTAAAAATCGGCGAGCTTTATCAGCGTCGAAGCGGTCAGCTCTATCACGCCCGTTTCATACTGAGAGTAGGTGTTTTGCGAAATGTTCAGCATTGCCGCAATTTCCTTTTGCTTGAGATCCCTGTCTTCCCTTAAATTTCTGATGTTTTCATATATCATAATATCACCCAAGTAATATTATGTAATATCTTTTAAACAGATATTGACAAATATCTGTAATACAGATATAATATTTAACAAAGAGCAATTTTTATATGTATCAGATTGGATTAAACAAAGTGTATTTTTCGATAAATCAGGGTGATTCGGTCTTATTTTTACGAAAAACGTACTGATTTATACATTTTTTCGATTATTTTAGGTGATATAATCAAGGAAGAATTTCAAGGTTAAAATATTCAACTTACGGAATGGGGAAAGTAAACATATATTTTTTTTGACAGGGGGGAGATGCTTTAACAGCAGTTTTGTTTATAGTTTGTTTGAACGGAATTTTGCATTTTCATAAAATAGGTGTAAAAAGATCTGCCGCTATGTATCACGGGGTACTTAGCGGCAGGTTTTAATATTCAAAGCTTGTTATTACTGTTGAAGTTCTGCAAATATGCTGTTAATCAATTCACGCATCTTTATTATGTCTGCGGTTTTTCTCGGGAATTCGGTAAAAGTAATCTTGCCGAATTCTTTTTCAATAATTGAAACAGTCCTGTTTTTTTCAATCAAATCGCTCAACAATGTCATCGCACGCATATCCTGCAAAGCCTCATAGAAAACCTCACTCCTGACGGATTCGATAGCACCGTTTTTGTACGGATAAACGGTGAAAGCGTCGCCCGACGGAAATGCCGAGTCGGCGTCCGTGACCGAAAACGGGTCAATGCTTCTCACGGAATACTGAGAGTTGTAGAAGTTGTAGCCCCATTGCAAAAAGCCTTCGATATCGTACTTGAAAAGCTGAACGCCGATAGCCCTTGTGACCGCAAGCGGCATACCGAAAAATCGGTTGCTGAGCTTACCTCCCTGACCGCAGCAGTAGTATGTCCACGGGTGTGGGAAGCCTTTTTCGATAAAGGCTTCGATATTTGTCGTGCAGGGTATCGGGTGAGTTATCAAGCCGCTCTCATAGTATTCATAGTCCGAGAGGGCGTCTATTATCGGGAAATCCTCAAGCAGGGGAGCGACGATTTTCTTCGCCTCGGCATAGGAGGCGGTTTGCTCATCGTTAGGCTCGTCCGAGATGTGGAAAAATGTGTTTTTCTCGATTTTCTCAGACTTTATGATCTTGATAAGCTCAGGGAGAAACGCATGAAGAAAATCGGAATATTCCTTTGATACGGCAGGAGTGTCCCAGCCGAAAATCCGCTTCTGCTCACCGTCAATATCGGCAACGATTTTCGGAGCAAAGGCCGCACCCCATTGGG
>JAXJRE010000053.1:0-4933 GCA_036310785.1 Acutalibacteraceae bacterium | reverse complement strand
TGGTTAAGAGTATGACCGGCTACGG
Source organism: Acutalibacteraceae bacterium (assembly GCA_036310785.1). Lineage (GTDB taxonomy): Bacteria > Bacillota > Clostridia > Oscillospirales > Acutalibacteraceae > CAG-488. The sequence goes on along the minus strand of JAXJRE010000053.1, from coordinate 4,908 downwards.
CCGCAGTCAGGAAATGATCGACGGTATGAACATCACCGTTGAAATAAAAAGTGTTAATCACAGATATTTTGATTTTTCATCAAGAGTTCCGAGAAACTACGGATTTCTTGATGAGAAGCTGAAATCCTTTGTCCAGTCCAAGGTTTCAAGAGGCAAGATCGAATGTTATGTTCAGGTCGATAACCTTGAGGACGATACTGTGGTTGTTGAAGTAAACAAATCCCTTGCCGAAGGATATGTCAAGGCTTTTAACGAGCTTTCCGAAACCTACGGCATCGAAAATAACCTCAATGCGGGACTGCTTGCAAGAATGAACGATGTGCTTGTTGTCCGCAAGGCTGAGGCTGATGAGGACAGAATCTGGAACGCCGTTAAGACCGTCGCCGAAAAAGCCGTGGACAAGTTCATTTCCATGCGTGAGATCGAGGGCGAAAAGCTCCGTGACGACATTGTTTCAAGAGCCGATCTCATTCTCGGCTATGTTGAGTTCGTTGAGGAACGTTCTCCCGAAACCGTGAAAGAGTATAACGAAAAGCTTCTTGCAAGGATGCAGGAGCTTCTCGGAGATATCCACGTTGAGGAATCAAGACTTCTGACCGAGGCGGCTATTTATGCGGACAAGATCGCCGTTGCCGAAGAAACGGTACGCTTGAGAAGTCATATTTCCCAGCTCAAGGATTTCTTCAACTCAACGGAAGCCATCGGCAGAAAGATGGATTTCCTTGTTCAGGAGATCAACCGTGAGGCGAACACGATCGGATCAAAGGCAAACGATGTTGAGATAGCAAGACGTGTTCTTGAGATCAAGTCGGAGGTCGAAAAGATCCGTGAGCAGGTTCAGAACATTGAATAACGGGGTGATGATATGAAGCTTATCAATATCGGTTTCGGCAATATGGTTAATGCGGACAGAATTATTGCTATCGTCAGCCCGGAATCTGCACCGATCAAAAGAATTGTTCAGGACTGCAAGGAAAAGGGCACTCTTATTGACGCTACCCACGGCAGAAGGACAAGAGCTGTTATTATCACGGACTGCGATCAGGTTATTCTGACATATCTGCAGGCAGAAACCGTTGCAAACAGACTTGATGAGGATAAGGATTATGAGGAGGATGAGGACGATGAAGAATAACGGGATGCTTGTTATTCTTTCGGGTCCGGCAGGTTCGGGTAAGGATACAGTAATTGCGGAGCTGTTTAAATCGGACTTTGATATCACAAAATCTGTCTCCATGACAACAAGAGCACCGAGAGACGGCGAAACTGACGGAATTGACTACATATTCGTCAGCGAGGAGGATTTTCTGAAATCGGTCAAAAATGACGAATTGCTTGAATTTGCACGTTACGGCATAAATTATTACGGAACGCCGAAAGCTCCTGTTGATAAATGGCTCAGCGAGGGTGAAACCGTAATACTCAAGATTGATGTTGAGGGTGCGGATAATATCAGAAAAATGTATCCCGATACTGTGAGCATCTTTATTATGCCGCCGAGTATGCAGATTCTTGAAAAGAGACTTCGCAACCGCGGCAGTGAAGATGAGGAAGATGTTCTTCGTAGGCTTAAAATCGCTGTAAGAGAGATTGAACGCTGTAAGGACGAATATGACTACGTTGTTATCAACGACGATCTCAAGGACGCCGTTGACGATATAAAAACCATAATAAATGCTGAAAGACATAAAGTAAGCAGAAGTAATATTTTTTTAAGTGAGGTATTCAAAAATGTTTGATCAGAACAAGAATTTCAAGTTTAACCCGGATTTAAGCTCGGTGCTTTCAAACAACATCAGCCGTTATTCGCTTGTAAGAGCTACGGCAAAGCGTGCAAGAGAGATCGCCGAGGAGGCTGAGGATGACGGAATTATCCTTGTTGAGAAGCCCGTCAGCATCGCTCTTGACGAAATTCTCAGCAAGAAGTATGAGATCGTCGAGCCTGACGAGATCAAGGATCTTTAATACCGAAATTAAAGCTTTAAAAAGCAGCGGAAAGGATTTGAAAGAAAATGTCCGAAAAAAGAATTGCGGCTGTTGCCGTTGAAAATTCAGCGTTTTCTTTCGACATACCTTTCAGCTATATTACCGAAGATGAAAAATGCGTTCCCGGCTGCCGTGTGCTTGTTCCGTTCGGAAAAGGAAACAGATGCCGGCAGGGTATCGTTCTTTCGGTTTCAGAATATAATGGCGTTGAAAAGTTAAAAAAGGTTTCTCAGGTTATTGACGGTTTTCCCGTTCTTAACGATGAGATGCTGAAGCTTGTCGGATGGCTCAAGGACAGGACTTTCTGCACCTATTTTGAAGCTGTAAAGGCTGTTCTGCCGTCGGGAATGTGCCGCAGAACCGTTACAAACTATACCGCGGTTCCCAATGCGGATATTTCCGACTGTATTGAGGACGAAAAACAGATTTATAATTATCTTTCTTCACAGAAAGGTTATATTGACGGTGAAAAAATCCTTAAAAAGCTCGGTTTTGAGCCTCGGCTGTCTATGCTTGAGGATATGGCAAAGAAAGGCTTGCTTCTCAGGAATTACGATTCCGTGAGAAGAACGCAGGATCTTACGGTTAAAACGGTCAGGCTTACCGAAAGCGGACAGGAAGTTTTAGCTTCTTCGCAAAAGCTTACAAAAAAACAGCTTGAGGTGCTGAACACCCTTGCCGATATCGGTACAGCAACCGTTAAAGAGGTCTGCTATTTCACGGGGTTTACTCCTTCGGTCATTCAGGCTCTTGAGAAAAAAGGTCTTGTTGAAATTTTTGATAATGAGGTCTACCGTGATCCGTGCGAGAATAAGTCCGTTACTGTTGAAAAAAAGAAAATTGTCCTCAACGAGGAACAGCAGGCGGCATTTGAAAGCCTGCTCAGTCAGTATTCCGAGGGCAAGGTTCTGACAGCTCTGCTTCACGGAATTACGGGAAGCGGTAAAACGATGGTATATATCAGGCTCATTGACGAGATGCTTGAAAAAGGCAAAAACATCATTGTTATGGTGCCTGAAATCGCCCTGACGCCGCAGACGCTCAACCTTTTCAGAAGCCGCTACGGCGCCGATGTCGCTGTTTTTCACAGCGCACTTTCCGCAGGACAGCGTATGGACGAGTGGAAACGGGTCCGCAACGACAATGTCAGAATAGTTGTCGGCACGAGAAGCGCAGTTTTTGCTCCGCTTGAAAACCTCGGACTAATTATCATTGACGAGGAACAGGAGCACACATATAAATCTGAACAGACTCCGAGGTACAGCGCAAAGGATGTTGCCCGTTTTCGCTGTGCATATCACAAGGCTTTGCTTGTCTTTTCAAGCGCAACACCGAGTGTTGAGACATACGCTAAAGCGAAGCAGGGTATGTATAAGGTCTGCAAGCTGACAAAAAGGTTTTCCGATTCGGTTTTACCCGAAGTCAGGATAGTCGATATGCTGACAGACGCATTATCGAAATCCTCTAATTTCAGCGAGGAGCTTAAAGACAGATTGGAATATAACCTTGAAAACGGCAAGCAGTCGATCCTGCTTATCAACCGCAGAGGCTACAATACTTTTGCCGAGTGCAAGGCTTGCGGTCATGTTATGACCTGTCCGTCGTGCAGTATTTCTATGACTTATCATCATGCAAACGGCAGGCTAATGTGCCACTACTGCGGCTATTCCGAGCCGTTCACCAGCGTTTGTCCCGAATGTGGTTCAAATGATCTTAGATATTCGGGCACGGGTACTCAGAAGATTGAGGACGAGCTGTCCGAGCTTTTCCCCGATGCGAGAATACTTCGCATGGACGCTGACAGCACCTACGGCAGAAATTCACACGAAAAAAAGCTTAGGGATTTTGCCGACGGAAAGTATGATATTCTCCTCGGCACTCAGATGGTCGCAAAAGGGCTTGATTTTGAAAACGTCACCCTTGTAGGCGTTATCAATGCCGATCAACAGCTTAACAATGACGATTTCAGAAGTCAGGAGCGCACATTTGATCTGCTGACTCAGGTTGTCGGCAGAGCCGGCAGAGGAAAATTCAAGGGTACTGCTGTCATACAGACCTGCAATCCTCAGAACGACGTAATACAAATTGCCGCAAAGCAGGACTATGAGGCATTTTTTGAGGACGAAATCAGGACAAGAAAAATGCTCATATATCCGCCTTACTGCGATATTTGTCTCATAGGCTTTGTCGGTGAAAACGAAAATAAGGTCAAATCCGCTTCGCAGAGATTTACGGAAATTCTCAAAGAAAAGCTGAGCGGTGAATATAATGAACTGAAAATAATTGCTCTCGGTCCTATGGCGGCGAGAGTTTCAAAAATAAGCAATAAATTCAGATACAGGCTGATTTTAAAATGCAAAAATTCCGCACGATTCAGAGAAATGATGAGTGAAATGCTCAAGGTGACAGGCTCGGAAAAAGCATTTATCGGCGTATCCGTTTATATAGATATCAACCCCGAAAATATTATATAAGAAGGTTTAATAATGGCTATAAGAAATGTTGTAAAATTCGGAGATCCCATTCTCAGCAAAAAAAGCCGTCCCGTTGAAAAATTCGACGACAGACTTTTTACCTTGCTCGATGATATGAAGGATACTCTTTATCAGGAAAAGGGAGCCGGTCTTGCCGCCGTGCAGGTCGGCATACTCCGCCGTGTGGTCGTTATGGACTGCGGCGACGGCTATCTGGAGCTTATCAATCCCGAAATCATCGACCGTTCGCCCGAATTACAGCACGAGGAGGAGGGCTGTCTTTCTCTCCCCGGAAAATTCGGCGTTACGGAACGTCCCAAGAGCGTTATGGTTAAGGCTCAGAACAGAGAGGGCAAGTGGTGCGTTTACAAAGGCTCAGACCTCAAGGCGAGATGCTTCTGTCATGAGATAGATCATCTTGACGGCATACTTTATACCAGTCATCTTG
>JAXJRE010000052.1:0-5809 GCA_036310785.1 Acutalibacteraceae bacterium | reverse complement strand
TCCATATCGTCAAGAAGCTGTTCCGTCATATCCCTGACGGCAACCGACTCCGTCAGCTCAAGCAAACGGTCGGCAAGCGTTGATTTTCCGTGATCTATGTGGGCGATTATGGAAAAATTTCTTATATGGTCTTTTTTTACTGCCAAAATATCACCTCTGCAACGTAAAAAAGATTGAAAAGGACAGGCTATTTAACACCGATAGCCTGTCCGGAGTTCAATAAATTATTTTTCAAAAACCTTGCGGAAAACGGAGGCAACCCTTGCAAGATCGTCGTCGGTCATTGCGGTGCCGGAGGGCATACAAACTCCCCGTCTGAATATATCTTCGCCAACGCTTTCACCCTCCTGACAGCTTATGAAATCAGCGTCGGAGAATATCGGCTGATCGTGCATCGGATTCCACGCTCTTCTTGATTCAATGTTGTTATCCTCAAGAGCTTTAATAATTTCGTCCGGAGTAACCTCACAGCCCTCGTTGATAGTGACAACGCTGAGCCAGAAATTCGGCTTACAGCCCTCAAGCACGGGAGCCATTGTAACCGGAAGATCCGCAAAAGCCTTCTTATAATACTCATAATTATGAGTTCTTGCGGCAACTCTCTCGTCCATATTTTTTATCTGTCCTCTGCCTATTCCTGCGCAGATATTGGACATACGGTAGTTGTAACCGATTTCGTTATGGAGATAGTAGTTCACGTTTTCCTTTGACTGATTTGACCAGAAATGTATCTTCTCAACCGCTTCGGGATCATCGGAAAGTGCCATTCCGCCGCCCGAGGTGGTGACGATCTTGTTTCCGTTAAAGGAAAGCGCACCGATTTTGCCGAAGGTACCGCACTTCTTTCCTCTGTAAGTCGTGCCGAGAGCCTCTGCGGCGTCCTCAAGAATAGGAACGTTATATTTTTCACAGATGGGAATTATTCTGTCATAATTTGCGCTGTTTCCGTAAAGGTCAACAACAATGACAGCTTTCGGCAGAGTGCCCATAGCTTCATATTTATCAAACGCTTTCTGCAAAGCATCTGGATCCATATTGAAGCTCTCGTAATCGGAATCAATGAAAACGAGCTTCGCACCGAGATATGCAACAGGATTACAGCTTCCCGAAAAAGTAAAATCGGAACAAAAAACTATATCTCCCTCGCCTACTCCGAGATATTTGAGTCCCATATGGATTGCGCCCGTACCGGAGGCAAGCGCAACGCTGTGCTTTACTCCGACGTATTCGCACATCTCTTTCTCGAAACCGATGAGATTAGGTCCAAACGGAGCGATCCAGTTTGTCTGGAACGCTTCGTTAATATAATTGATCTCTGTACCGTTCATACACGGAGGCGAGAGAAAAATTCTGTCAGCCATTTTCTACACTTCTTTTCGGAAATTATTCGTTGTCTATTTTCTTCCCTTTATCGGACTCGCTGTTTTTCTTAGGATTACCGTAACCGTAGCCGTAGCCATAACCGTTACCGTAACCATAGCCGTAGCCGTTTCCATAGCCGTAACCGTAACCGCCGTAGCCATAACCGTAACCGTTTCCGTAGCCGTAATCGTAGCCGCCGCCGTAACCGTTGTTACCGTAACCGTAGCCGCCGTAGCCGTAGCCGCCGGAGTTCTTTTTCCTCCTGCGGGCATAGCGTCCGTAGTAGCCGCCGTAGCGCAGATAGCCCTTACGTCTGTAATAACGGCTGTTTTCTTCGCCGGCGCTCATTGTGAACACGGCACCGATGATATCAATATCCGCTCCCCGAATCTCATCAAGGGTACGGTTGATTTCCGTAACCTTTGCGTAGTCACGGCGGACGTTATAAATAACTCCGTCCGCAAGAGGCGCAATAACCAAGCTGTCGGAAACAACATGCGCCGGAGGTGAGTCGATGATGATGTAGTCAAATTCTTTTCTCGCCTGCTCGATTACGGATTTAACCTTGTCCGTGTCAAGAACCTCTGTCGATTTCAGCGAGATACCGCCGGTCGGGAGAACGAAGATACCGAGAGACTTGATGAACTTGATGGAGTCAACATAGGTTGATGTTCCCTTGATGATCGGAATAAGGCCGTAGCGAGTATCGCTCTTGACTCCGACAGCATGAAGAACCGCAGGCTTTCTCAAGTCACTGTCGATAAGCAGAACGGATTTACCTTTCTGGGCAAGAGAACAGGCAATATTAACGGCAACAGTCGTTTTACCCTCGTCCTCATAGGTACTTGTGATAACAAATACCTTGTAACCTTTTTCGTTCTTGACATTTTCAAGCTTGGTTCGTATCGCCTTAAAGCTTTCGACAAAGGCAAAGCTGACCTTTGCCGTGTCGGTAATAAGCAGGGAGCCCTGCGGAGTTTTCTTCTTCTGATTGAACAATCCCGATTTCTTTTCAAGCAATGGGATCGAGCCGAGAACGGTAACGTTGACATCTCGCCTGAGATTATCAAGCGTGAGCACAGTGTTTGTTGTAATTGTCATAATAAAGATTATGAACACAACAATTACAGCTCCGAGAATAAATCCGTAAATCGCCTTGGTTATCGCATCGTCCGAGTTGCAGATAACCGGTGCAGTCGGATTTTTAATAAGCTTAACGGAAATCGTGTTGTCATAGCTCTGAATGTATTTGGGGAATTCCTCAAGCACAACCTTCAACGCTCTCTCGCAATATCCCTCGTCCGTGCTGGTAACATTTATGCGAAAGAATCCGTCGATTCCCGTATCTTCAATGGATAAGCTGTTTTCAATAAATGAAGTTGAATACTCCTTACCGACTTCATCTTCGGCAAGAGTTTTCTGAATATTGTAAAGCATTTCACTACCCTTGATCAGATACTGATAACGTGAAATGACCGCATTGTTATAGAATTTTGTTTCTTCCCTGTACTGAGGCGTCGAGTTTTTGCTGTTTGAATAATCCTTAACTATAACATACTGGGTTTCCATGAAACCGAGCGTCATAGATGTACGGTAATTTTCGACATAGGTTGCCTTTGCTATTGCAAAAGCCGCACCGGAAAAAACCGCACCTACAAGCAGTATCGCCCAAAGCTTGGAAAGAAGATTTTTCGCCAATCTTCCCATATCAAGCGACGGGCCGGATTCGTTATAATAAATATTTTTTCCGACGTCCATTTCCTGCATTTTTTTATCATCTCCATTTAGTATATTATAAAGTAAAAGTACCGATTAGTCAACAACTAAAAGCCCCTTTTATAAATCTCTCCCCTGTTGATAAGCGGAACCTCCTTATCCGTAAGTACACTTTTCGCCGCATCGTGTACCATCATCTGCATATTAAACTGGCTGATATCCGGCGGAAAATAGTTCATCATTCTCAAAAGGTCGTTCATCCTGTAATGTGACGAGTGGGCGTCCGTAGCGATGAAAGAAGCCGCACCTGTATATGCCATGGCGTATGCAAGCTCAAATTCCTGCGGACCGTCAAGGCTTGCAAGACTCGGCGCATTGATCTGAAAAAGAACTCCGTTCCTTATCAGTGCATTTACAACGTCGTAATCAAACTGAAAATATTCGTATCTTTCCGGATGAGCCACAATGGGAATGAGTCCCATATCAATTACCGCATTCAGGTAGCTGACGATTCTTTTAGCCGAAAGATTTCTGAACGCAAATTCCGTCAGGATATATCGGCTTCCGTTAATCGAAAGACGCCGAAGATCCGAGGCAAAGAAAACATCATCATCAAGGAAAACCTCTGCTCCCGGATAGAGAGTTATCCCCATATTCAGCTGATTAATAATATCTTGAAGTTCTCTGATTTTATTATTCCTTGTTTCAACAAATCCGTCAAGGTTGCCGACCGTAGTAATATGCGGAGTGCAAACTATATGCTTTATTCCGTTCTGCTGTGCGATTCGGCACATTTGCACGGACATCTCCATACTGTTAGATCCGTCATCCATTCCCGGAAGAATGTGACAATGAAGATCTATCATAAAATCCCTCCTTGTCAGTTATTTGCGCTGAAGAATTTCGTTTGCTGAGATCGCAAATCCCTGTGCCGCAGGAACAACGCAAAGCTTTTCGGAATAGAAACCGATTCCGTGCGTGTCACCCTGGGCAAAATCTATAACGCCGTTTCTGCGTGTTACCGTCCTGATTTTTTCTATCATTTTTTTTGCAAGTTTTTCATATTCTTCGTTATCAAGAAGCTCCGCCATATATGCGTAGCAGTACGCAAGCATTGCGCAAGCCGAGCTGTCCTGTATAGAAAAGCAAAGTACAATTCTGTCAACCGTGCCGTCCTCGTGAATGTATTTTTTCAAAGCGTCGAGAAACTCGATCGAAAGCCTCAGAAGCTCCGCCTTTTCACGGTTGTGACCGTCGCTGTCAAGAAGCGTGCGCAAACTGTCAACCAATCCGATCGCCCACCATGCACATCCTCTGCCCCAGCCGCAAACTCCGAGAGGCTCAAAGCTCTCCTCCTTGAAGCTGTGAAAAGGAATTTTAATTTTTTCATTTATTCCGTGCTCACGGTACTCGCGGATCTGCTCCATCGCAAGGGAAATATACTCCTCGTAGGAATAGGTCAGCGCATATTTTATCATAAACGGACATATCATTCCGACCGTGTCAACAAATCTGTATTCGGGAATACTCTCGTTATACGGAATCGTTCCGTGATTATCTGCCGCATTTTTAAGCATCTCGGCAACGCTGTCCATCGCCGGGCGAAGCTTTTCCCTGTCGGTAAATTTTCCGGAAAGCATTTCAAAGCACAGCATTGCGCTGTCCATTCTTTTCGGAACTACCTTCCATTCTCCGTCATCGGGACGAATGTATCTTGAAATAAGGCTTTTGACTTCCTCCGACATATCTTCGCCCAAATAATTTACGGCCTTGAGCAGCGAAGCGTCCTGCCAGTATGTTACGGAAGTCAATTTGCCGTAGTCGTTTATCTTTTTTATAAAGTTTGTGTTGCGGCTGTCGTTGACAATCACCTCGGGCGCACCTTTTTTCAGCCACTTTCTCAATACTTCTTTAGTTTTTTCAAGCCACTCGGCTTCGGAAAGCTGTCCTATTTTTATCCTGCCGAGCCACGTCATAAAAGTTTCCCACTGTTCATATCCGAGGATAAAAATTATTATTAAGAGTAAAATTATAATTATCGCCATATATTTCGCCTCATTCACCGATCAGTCCGTAAAGCTTGAATATTTCTTCCTCGTTGCTCACCTTTTCCCCCGCAAGATTATTGCTGAGTTTTATTCTCTCGTTTTCATCATCGATCAGCAATTCAATCTTATCCGCCATATCGACCTTATCCATCTGACAGATAATTCCGTCAACCCCGTCGTTTATCTGGTCGAAAACCGTCGGGAAATCGGTCACTACGATCGGCCGCAGAAGTGCCTTTGCCTCATCTATTGCGATTGACTTTCCTTCAAAAAGCGACGGCTGAACATAAATGTCGCATTGACCGATATAAGGATACGGCTCCGACTTCGCTCCGAGCAAAATGAAATGCTTTTCCAGTCCGCAGCTTGCAATTTGTTTTTCGATCTGAGTTTTCAGCTCTCCTGTGCCGATGTGATACCACTTGATATTCTTGCCTCTTTTTACAAGCTCGGCGCAGCAATCCACAGCAAGAGAAATGTTTTTCTGCGGAGATAATCTTCCGACCGTACAGATAACAACGTCATTTCCCCGATCGGGATAGGCATTGATTTTTCTGCTCTCTTCTATCAGGATTTTTTGTCCTGTGATGTTTTCAACAATTTCAAACTTAGTTTTATGTTCGGGAAAATTTTTCAGAAGACTGTTCTTACATTCCTCGGAAACAGTAATGATTTTATCCGCC
>JAXJRE010000051.1:0-8268 GCA_036310785.1 Acutalibacteraceae bacterium | reverse complement strand
GAGGTACATCTCGTGGTCGCTGAGCTTGTAGTCGCCGCACCAGCGTTCGGGCTGGATTGTGAAATCGGACGGCTCCTGAACCTCAAGAAGCAGACAGCCTGCGCCGATGGCGTGAACCATTTTTGCCGGGATATAAATAACGTCGCCGGGTTTTACCTCAAAGGACTCAAGAAGCTCCTCCATAACGGTCTTGCTGTTCTCGCTTTCTTCAATGGCTTTGCTGAACTGTTCCATAGTTACGCCGTCCTTGAAGCCGTAAAACACCTTTCCGCCGGGACGGGTTGCAAGGATATACCAGCTTTCCTCCTTGCCGTAGGATGAGTTGAAATACTTGCGTGAAAAAGCCTTGTCGGGGTGAGCCTGAACGGGAAGTCTTATTGCGCTGTCAAGTATCTTTGTCAGAACGCCGAGATCCTGTCTGTCGCCGATGATCTGTGAGCGGTACTGCTCAATAGCGTCGTTGAGGTAAAGATCCTCGCCCTTGATCTTGGAAACGCCTTCGTATTCGTCCGTGCTGCCCTCATTGAGCGCATGAACGCTTGATACTACCCATTCTTCGGGATAGTTGCCGTCTTCGGAATCGTCCGAGAAAAAGTCGGCAAAAAGCTTTCCGCCCTGATAAACACGGAAAACTCTGTTTTTTTCAAAAAAAATCGGATAATCGTAAAACATAATAAAACTCCTTTCGGGTTTTCAAAAAACTTTAAACTGCTTTAGTTTCAAAATAATTCGGACCTTCACTGTCCCTCATATCTGATAAGACGTCTTGCCTCGTCAAGACTGCCGTATATTCCGCTTCCTGCCATAGCCGAGAGAGCCGCACCGTATGCCGCTTCCTCCTTATATAGAGGAATGTTTATCTCCTTGCCGAACATCAGGGAAGTAACTCGTCTGAGGGCAGGATTTTTCCTGATACCGTTGCCCGAGCAGACTATATTAGTGCAGTCTGCGCCTATGCTACGATACATTTCATAAAGCTCCGAGGACATTCCCACAACGGTTGAAAGCAGGATATCTTCGGGTGTGAAATTATTTTCATCAATGCCCGAATAGGAGCCTTTGACCGTCGGATCCTGCCTTGTTCCGCAAAATCTTGTGTCGGCAATAACCGAGGTTTCAAGCTTCTTTTCAAGAGCCTTATCAATGTTTCTGTAAATATTCTCAGGCTTTTCACCCGTGGCAAGCTCAGCCGCCCTTGCCATAAAGCCGACAGCCATCGCAAAGGCTCTGCCGCCGCAGAGCGCACAGCCTGCAAGCAGGTATTTGCCCTCGGTAAAAGGTCTTGCCTCTACTCCGTCGGGGACAGACGGCGAATTGCCGATAACGGAGATCTGTGAGCCTGTTCCGAAGTTCAGCAGAGCGCTTGAATCGTCTCTGACCGCTCCGATAAAGCTCGCCTGATTGTCTCCGAGAGCGACAGTAACGGGAATACCCCTGTATTCTCCGACCGTTTCAAGCCTGTCCGTAACCCTCGGCAGATATCCGGGATCAACCTTGAACTTCTTGATTTCAATGTAGTAGAGACCGAGCGAAGCGGCGTTGGTAACGTGCATGAGCGGCTCTGTTTTTCCGCAGAGGGTGATCGCCGCATAGTCGCCTATGGTCATTATGTATTCGGTATTTTCGGGGACAAGTCCGTTTTCCCTGTTGTAGAAATCGGAAACAAGACCGTAGCCGGCAAACGAGCCGATATGCTGAGCATAGGTTTTGCCGTCCTTATATTCGAGGTTGCCCCTCTCGTCCTGCCATGTGTAAAGCGGAGAAACCGCCTTTCCGCCACAGTCCGTATAAAGCACGCCGTGCATCTGATTTGAAATGCCTATCGACTTGGTGTCGTCCGTCACAAGCCTGTCTGCGATATCCGTCACGATCTCCATTATCCTTGCCGGATCCTGAATACGTTCATAGCTTTTGTCGGTCTTAATAAACGAATCGTTGTTCACATTGACGGAATTAAGAATCTCTCCGCTTTCACAGTCAACGCAAATTCCGCAGATACCCGTTGTACCTATATCTATTCCCAAAGAATTCATAGTTCAAATTTCCTTTTTATAATTATGCGATATTTGTCGAATTCGGATCAAGTCTCTTGATGATATCCTTCTGAATTGCAGGAGAAAGATCAAGGAAGTTGACGAACGTGCCGTGAATTCTCATGATATAAACTCCGCTCGGAGCATATCTTTCAGGCTCGGCAAGTACCTTTCTGAGTATCTCCGCCGTGGTGACATTGACATAGAGATAGAACGGTGAAACGCCCTGCTTGAGCGGATTGAAGAACAGCGGATTTACGATCTTGTCCCTGAACTCCAAGCCCTTTTCCTCGTAGGTCTCGCCCTTGAAATACTTGGGATCAACGCCGAGGTGCGAAGCATAGCCGCCGTTGAACTTCTCGAACGGCATCTTCATATTTGAAAGCACACGGAAGCCGAGTCCGTTCTCCGCACTGCCGTAGAGAGGATCGACGCCGTAGTTGAGCATATCTCTGCTGCTTCTGCCGTCGGGTGTAGCTCCAACCCAGTAGCCGTAAAGCAGATGTGTTGACGGAGTGCTGAAATCCGGTCTGAACGGATTGCCGAGGTAGTTTTTCTCGTTTGCAACAATGTCGGCAACCTTTGAGGCTATCTCGCCTGCCTCGTTGTCAACCTTTTCAATGTTGTTGCCGAATTTATCTGCGCCGAGCAGGAACTTGTGAAGCTCCTCATAACCCTCAAAGTTTGCCTTGAGAGCAGGAATAAGCTTGCCGGCGTCCTGCGGACGCTCTGAGAGCAGCTTGTCAATGGCGCTGAAGCTGTCGGCTACAACGCTTGTGCCGTGGATAAGGCAGCCGCTTCCGTTATATTTTGTACCCTGCTTATGAATATCCCTTGCGTCAATTCCGTTGTTCTGACCGCCCATAAAGCAGGAAAGGAACGGAACACGCTGAGTTGAAATCGCTTCCGATGCGCCGTTTGCCGACTTCGCCATCTCGTGAGCGAAGAACCTGACGTTCTTGTAGAACTCCTCACGGATATTCTCAAGCGAAGCCTTGGGAACATCGGCAAGCTTTTCGCCCGTAATCAGAGAATAGCCGCCCGTAAGCGTAATTTCAAGGATTTTCGGCAGGTTGAACCAGCTATTTGTAGTGTTTGCGTTATCCTTACCCATGATAAGAGGCTCCTGACAGCCTGCACTGGAGATATCGGGAAGGTCCTCCTTGTCTATGCCGTGAGAACCGAGGGTCTCGAAAAGAGCGTCGTCGTTGAACATTGACGGAGTGAGAACGCCCGGCGAGAAGAAAAATCTGCCAAGCTCACGGTAGAGCTTTTCGGGAGTGTTCTTATGGAACTTGACCGAGAGAATCGGCTGGGGCAGGTTCATATCGTAGTAAGCGTCAAGCAACGCATAGGTGGTCGGATTTGTCAGATCGTTGCCGTCAACGTCACGTCCGCTGACGATTATGTTCTGAGAAATTGCCCAGCTTCTGTCCGCAACATTGAAGAAAACAAGGAAATGCTTGAGCAATGCGGCAGTCTCGTCACGGCTGAGTCCGTTTCTGTACGGCTCGAAGATACGGTCTGCATTACCTACGGAGAAAGCAAACGGATTGGGAGCCTGCTCAAGGCACATCATCTGCCACATAAGCAGGAACGACTGAATGGCCTCATAGAGATTTTCTGCTCCGTTGTACGGCACCTTTTTCAGGGTGTCCGCCATAAGGGTGAACTGTGATTTCTGCGGCTCGGGAAGAGTCTCCGCCTTTTCCCTTGCGAGCTTTTCATATCTTGCGGCAAGGTCGCACGCCGCCTCCAAAGCGATGACAAAAGCCTTGAAGCCGTTGCCCTCCTTGTCCTTCATCTCATCAATAAGAGCCTTGAGACCGTGGCGCAGAGCAAAACGGAAATCTGCAATGAGATGTCCCGTAACCTGCTCAAAGAAGTAAATAACCTCTTTGGTGTAGCTCTCGCTCTTTGAATAAACTGCGCCGAGCTTCTGTGCATATTCGGTTTTGCTGAACTCAGCCTTGGCTTTCTGTATTCTTTCCTCGGTGAATTCATCGTTGGGAACTATATCGCCGAAAACGGCGGCAGGATCACAGTAGCCTGCAAATTCCTCAACCTTGAAAGAGGGGTTGATAAGCGCATAGCTTCTTGCAAAGGAGTCGTCCTGAGTACCTGCAAAGATCTGATTGTCGTCCAGCTCAAGCGGAATGTCCTTTACAATCTCCTTGAGGATAAGAGCCTTTTTCACTTCCTCGTCATACTCGGAAAGGGAATCGTAAATTTCCAGTTCCTTTTCCTTTGCGATAAACCAGCCGTCAAGCCTTTTCTTGGCTCTTTCGTGCTTGAATAAGGTTTTCGCCTTTTCTGTTACCGTTTCGGGTGAATAAATGTCAAATATCATAATTGTTGCCTCCCTTTATCAGGTTGTTACAAATTTTATACTGTCTTTTTCAAGTCTTTCTCTGAAAGCTTTTATTTGTTCGTCCGTTACAAAGCCGTCGGTGATTGTGTAATCCTCCGTCCACTTGCATTTTCCGTATTCATGATATGCAAGAATTTCAACGACGGTATTCGTCATATCCATTTTCGAGAAAAGCTCTGCAAAGGGTTCGGGATCCGTATTGACATGGTTAATCATCGGAATCCTTACATGGAGCTGACTTCTTTCTTTTGAAAGCTTTATAAGATTTTCAACTGTTGTTTTGTTGCTGTGACCGACATACTTTTTATGTATGTCGTCGTCAGGCTGTTTGATGTCAACTATCAGATAGTCGATATAATCCGAAAGCTCGGAAAGTCTCGGACTTGAGCCGTTCGTCTCAATGGCGGTGCCGACGCCGAACTCTTTAACCGCTTTTAATATGTATAGCAGATCGTCTGCCTGCAAGGTCGGCTCGCCGCCCGTAAAGGTAACTCCGCCGCCGTCGAAAAACATCATACGGCTTCTGTTGATTTCATCGACAACCTCGTCGTTTGGAATATCCTTCGCCGCGTCTGAATCAAGCGGCATACTCTCCGGATTGGAGCACCATCTGCACCTGAAATTGCATCCTTGAAGATGATAAACAAGGCGGTTTCCGGGGCCGTCCTGCGAATAATTAAATCCTTTTTGCAAAATCCTCATAATAAGCCTCCAATTCTCTTTATATTATCACATTTTATCTGTCATTTCAAGAGCTATTCTCCAATCATTTGCACAAAAAGGAAGGACTTTACAATTACTTTTTATGCGGTTTTGCATTTAATTTTAACTATTTTACTAATAAAGTTGACATCTGTTAAATTTATTTATATAATTTTTATCGGTGGTTAATATGCTTCTTACAATAGATATAGGCAATACCAATATAACAATGGGTATTTACGAGGGCGACGACCTGCTTTTCACCTCCCGTCTTGCAACAGACAGGAAGAGGACAAGCGATCAGTACGCCGTCGAGCTTCTTAATATTTTCAAGCTTCACAACGCAAGCTGTTCCGGATTTTCGGGCGCAATAATCAGCAGCGTTGTGCCGGAGGTCGTATATGCAGTCAAAACTGCCGTTGAGACAGTTACGGGTATTACTCCCCTTGTGCTTTCCTCAGATATAGGAACGGGACTTAAAATCGTGAAAAACGCCGTTGGCCAGCTCGGAGCGGATCTTGCGGTCGCATCGGTTGCGGCGAGGGATAAATACCCTCTGCCCTGTTTTATCGTTGATCTCGGCACGGCAACAAAAATTATTCTCATCGACGAGGACGGTACATTCCTCGGCTGTACAATATCGGCAGGCGTCGGAATTTCTCTTGAGGCTCTTGCCCAAAAGACATCTCAGCTGCCTGCGGTCAGTCTGACGGCTCCGCCCACCTCGATCGGAACAAATACAGTTGACTGTATGAAATCCGGTACGGTGTTCGGCACGGCGGCAATGCTTGACGGACTGACGGCGAGAATGGAAAGGGATTTCGGAAAAGAAGTTAAAACAACCGTTGCAACAGGCGGTCTTGCAGAAGAAATTGTTAAAAACTGTGAACGTCGCATAGTATTTGACAGAGATCTTATCCTTGAGGGTTTAAAAAACATCTTTAATCGAAAGGAAACATAAGAATGAAGACCGAAGCAAAAAGAAAAGAAACCATTATCGCAATGGCCATATTGACCGTTCTGATAGCCGTGACAACTCTCACCTCTGTCGGCTATATTCGGACGGCCAACCGTTCTGTCAACATTGTTACGGTTTTCGTTATCATCGGTGCGATAAGGTACGGAAAGTATTGCGGCGCATATCTCGGCGCAATATTCGGCATCTCAAGCTTTATCCAGTGTTTCTTTCCAAGCTTCGATATCGGCCAGTCGTTCATTCAGATCAATCCCTACCACACATTTCTTGTCTGTGTTCTGCCGAGAGTCCTGATGGGCTTTTGCTGCAGTATAATATACAAGCTTTTCCGTCAGAACTGCTCCAGAAATTTTTCTTATGTTGTCGCTTCTTTCATCGGAGGTTTTCTTAATACGCTGTTTGTTTCCCTGTCGCTGTTACTTTCTTTCTACAAGAGCGATTACGTTCAGTCCCTCGGAGCCTATTTCACCCAGATGGTCAGAACTCTCATCACCTTTAATTCCTACCTTGAGTGGATAATATGCACGGTTGTCGGATCGCTTGTGCTTTACATATTAAGCCGCCTGCCGGGCAAAAATAACGGAGAGGCTTCCTGAATTTTTCAAAACTTGACTTTTTTGTGATAAGGTGTTATTATTCTTGCAACGGCTGTGATAAAGAGGATCGAAGTAATGCTTTTCAGAGAGTCGGCGGAGGGTGCAAGTCGACAGCGGAGCTTCAGGTATCTATGGCTTTTGAGCCGAAGGTCTGAACTTACAGTAGGGCTTTCCGTATAGCTGCGTTAAAGCGTCGAGTGGTATTCCGATAAGGATTACAAATTGAGTGGTACCGCGGGTTAATCTCGTCTCAAAGCAAATGCTTTGGGGCGTTTTTTTCTGCGGATAACAAATATACAAAGGAGGATATGAATTTATGAGTAAAGGAAAATTTTACATCACAACGGCGATCGCCTACACTTCCCGTAAACCGCACATCGGCAACAGCTACGAGATAGTTATGACGGACGCAATAGCGAGATACAAAAGATTGCAGGGCTACGACGTTTTCTTCCAGACAGGCACAGACGAGCACGGTCAGAAGATTGAGGAGATTGCCGCCGCAGAGGGCATCACTCCCAAACAGCACGTTGACCGTGTTGCCGGCGAAATCAAGGATATCTGCGACCTGCTCAACACGACCTATGACAAATTCATCAGAACTACCGATCCCGACCACGAAAAGGTCATTCAGAAGATTTTCAAAAAGCTCTACGATCAGGGCGATATCTACAAGGGACACTACGAGGGTATGTACTGCACACCCTGCGAGTCCTTCTGGACGGAGTCTCAGCTTGTGGACGGCAAATGTCCCGACTGCGGCCGTGAGGTAAAGCCTGCCCGTGAGGAAGCCTATTTCCTGAAGCTCTCAAAGTATCAGAAACAGCTTGAGGAATACATCGAGAGCAACGAGAATTTCATCTATCCCGAAAGCCGCAAGAAGGAGATGCTCAACAACTTCATCAAGCCCGGTCTTCAGGATCTCTGCGTTTCCCGCACCTCGTTCAAGTGGGGTATTCCCGTTGACTTCGATCCCGGTCACGTTGTTTATGTCTGGCTTGACGCTCTTGCAAACTATATCACGGGTATCGGCTACGATCCCGACGGCTCAAGCGAGCTTTACAAAAAATTCTGGCCTGCCGACGTTCACATCATCGGCAAGGATATTGTAAGATTCCACACGATTTACTGGCCGATTATGCTTATGGCTCTCGGCGAGCCGCTTCCCAAGCAGGTTTTCGGCCATCCGTGGCTTCTTTTCGGCACGGATAAGATGTCAAAATCGAGGGGCAACGTCATCTATGCCGACGATCTTGTAGAGCTTTTCGGCGTTGACGCAGTCAGATACTATCTGCTTGCGGAGATGCCTTACGCCTCCGACGGTTCTATCACCTATGAGAATATGATCGAACGCTATAACGCCGATCTTGCAAACACGCTCGGCAACCTCGTCAACCGTACCGTTGCCATGACGAACAAGTATTTTGACGGCGTTGTTCAGCCGGGTGACGAGACCGAAGCGATTGACGGTGAGCTTAAATCACTCGCCGTTGAAACAGTCGACAAGGCTGATAAGCTCCTTGCGGAATACAGAGTCAGCGATACGCTCGACGCAATATTTGCGCTTGCAAAACGCTGCAACAAATATAT
>JAXJRE010000050.1:0-2527 GCA_036310785.1 Acutalibacteraceae bacterium | reverse complement strand
TTATACCATTCGATCTGACCTTTTTTCAAAAAGTCGTAGCATTTAAGCTCGGCAGGAGCATCATTCTCAACATTGTGAGTGGGACTTGTGTTTCTGCCTGAATCAAGCATAACAATGCTCTGCTGTATCGTCTTTTCGGACGAAAGAATGTTGATGAAGAAATTGCCGTAGCCAAAAAGCGACGGATCGCCGAACTTGGAAAGGCAATGCGGAAAGCTTGTCAGGTTTTTGAGCATAAGATACTTGTGGTATTCTTTTTCGGCTCTCGCTTCGTGATTGCCGAAAACATATGCCCAGTAAATGCCCATCTTTTCCATAAAGCGGCCAAACTGGATACAGTCAACCTGCTGATGATCCGTCAGAACAACGTCGCCCGTGAAAAGAATGAGGTCGGGCTTTTCCGCCTCAACATGACGGGCAAGGAGGGCAAGCGTCTTGTTGATAAGCTCCATATCATCGCAAAGATGCAGGTCGGTCGTGACAAGGATTTTGAACGGCTTGTCAACGATCCTGCCGTTTGTGTCACACTTTGCAATAAAGGTCGAGTCCTCGGTTTCTTTGATTATTCTGACGTCGGTACCGACATATTTCGGTTCAACATCAAAAAGATTGGAACACAGCTTCCCTTTTGAAATTGTTTTTGCGCCCTTTTCTGCGGCAAGCAGAGCCTTGATTGAATTGTGCCTGATAAAGGTAGTTACCGGTCTCATTTAAAAAACTCCTGTTTTATGGTATCAAAAAATTTTTTACGAAAAGATTTTTATCAGCAGATCTCCGAAGATCAGTCCGAGACATCTGACGACCATTTTTGCTCCGTAGGCAAGCCTATCTTTCAAAGCACGTCTGATATCGACATCAAGATTGATGTCGGGGCGCACATAGTCGGTCGATGTAACTTTAAGCTCGCAGACCATAATGCAGTGATCGGTGATCGGCTGACCTGCTTTTTCGTTATAATTGTCATATCTGAAACCTGTGACCTCAAACTCAACGCTTGAATTGCCACGGTAGATAAGTCTTTCGACCGAATCCCAGACGCCCCATTCGTGAGGTCCGAATTTTGCCCTCAGCTCCTGATCCTGCTGATAGGTCACGCCGTTGGGATAATAAGTGCCGTCGTTGTAAAACTCGGTCCAGGCATCCTTGAAGCCACGGCAGATAATCTCATTGTAAAGACCGGTTTTTATCTGAGAATGAAGATAAACATTTGTGTCACCGGTAATGAGAACAGGTCTGTCGCCTGAATTTTCATCAATGTATTTTCTGAGCTGTTCATACTGCGCACGCTTTGCGGAAATATCCTCATCGGCACCGTTTGCGTCCGCATGGATATTGTAAAGGTCGATGAGAATACCGTTGTAATCGACGGTGCATTTCACAAAGCCTTTCGGCGTAAGTCCGTCGTTTGCATCGTCGAGTATTCCGTTGAATTTCTCCCATGCGATGTGTTCGACGTTGTAGATCGGATATTTTGAAAAAATATTTACACCGTCGCCGACAGGTACTCCGCCGTAGGTGAAGTTTTTGTACGGATAGTTTGTCATCTGATTTGAAAGAATGGTGTGATACTGGAAATCCTACTGAACGCAGACAATGTCAACTCCGCTTTCGTTGAGAAGCTGTCCCATGATTTTCTGAGTTTTGGGAACAACCTTGCCTTCGTCATCAAAAAATGAGGGAATGGGAAGACCTGCAACGTTGGCTGAAATGACAGAAAGGGTTGATTCTGAGGGTTGGTCGCCTTCGTCCTGAGCGAATGCGGCTGTACCGATGCCGAACATAAAGATGAATACAAGCAATGCTGAAATAAGGATCTTAAAATGTTTACTCATTACACTTCTCCTCCATTATTAAAATGTAAAATTATTATACTAATTTATTTTCAAACAGTCAATTATATTTTGTATTTATTTTTCAGATTTTTAATAAAACAGTAATTGCATTTGGATTATAATGATGATACAATAAGGTTTAGAAATTTATCGGATCGGAACGGGAATAATATGGCGGATTATATCGAAAAAGCAAATCGGATCGTGCCTTCAAAGGCGCAGCTTGATTTTATGAACACGGAATTTATAGCGTTCATTCACTTCGGAATGAATACCTTCTGCAACACGGAGTGGGGCACGGGACGCGAGCCGGAAAAGTATTTCAAGCCTGCCGATTTTTCGGCAAAGCAATGGGTAAGCACAGTTAAAACTGCCAAGATGAGGGGCATTGTGCTGACCTGCAAATATTCGGACGGTTTTTGCCTTTGGCCGAGCAAGTACACGGAACACAGCGTAAAAAACTCACCGTGGAAGGACGGCGAAGGTGACCTCGTCAAGGAGCTTGCCGAGGAATGTAATGAGCAGGGAATAAAGTTCGGTATCTATCTTTCGCCCTACGATATGCACGAGGAGAGCTTCGGCACGGAAAAATACAATGATTTCTTCGTCAATCAGCTCACCGAGCTTTGCACCGAATACGGTGATATTTTCTGCGTATGGTTTGAGCGTGACAACAGCGGAAAACAGAATTATGA
>JAXJRE010000049.1:0-14421 GCA_036310785.1 Acutalibacteraceae bacterium | reverse complement strand
CTTGATAAGCTCAGGGAGAAACGCATGAAGAAAATCGGAATATTCCTTTGATGCGGCAGGCGTGTCCCAGCCGAAAATCTGCTTCTGCTCACCGTCAACATCGGCAACGATTTTCGGAGCAAATGCCGCACCCCATTGGGTGAAAAGATGAGAAATTTCAAAAAACTTGAAGCCGCACCTTTTGGCAAGCCGTACCCAGCGGATAAATTTTTCAAAGCCGAAGGAGTATTTTCCGTTAATAAGTCTGACATCAACGAGCTGAACGGTCAGCCTTTCTCCGCCGACAGCGGTGTCAAGCGGCGGAGTGAAAACGGGGGTGAGTATCATATTCACTCCCGTATGTACGGCGGTTTTCATAAAGCTTTCGGTTAGCGACCAGAAATCCTCGCTGAAAACGGGAACATTGTAATAATTTGCAATGCCGTCGCAATGGAACCATTGGGTGTAGATAAGCTCCTGATCGGGGAGCACGGCGCCGAGCACTTTAAGCTCAAACGTGTTTGAAGAAACTTCCTCATTGTCACGAAGTATTTTTATTGTAATGCCGTAATCGCCAGGTTCAATGTCCTTTGGAAGCTCTGCGGCAACCCACAGGGAGTAGTAATTGTAACGCTTTACCACAAAGTCGCTGTCAATGGGGTAGAGCACATCGGGAAAAAGTCCTGCTTCGGTGCGCTCGTAACAGTCGCAGTCCGATTTGTAAACGGGCATTTCAGACGGAACATTGCCGACAGATCTGACCGTTATGTATTGAGCGATCGGAGAATCGACAACTATGTCGGCATAGAATTTCTCGTCACTACGGTATGCTATCTGATAGGAAAAACGTTCGCCCCTGAGAGCCGATCCGCCGTTGATCTCGGTAAGATCGCATTTGCCGTCAAGGAAAACACGTTGAAGCGAAGAAACCTGCTTTGTGATAAATTCCATTATTTTTCACTCCTTACTTTTATATCTTATCAAATATAAATTGATTTGTAAATCATTTTCTTCTGTTTGCACTCATAATACCGCCGATCGAGGAAAAAAGCGTCATTATCAGCGCAGAAATCCAGCCGCTTGCGGCAATTCCCGTTCGGCTGATAATGGAGGCAATAAGAAAGATTATCAAAAAAACCGGTGCAGAGCTGACCGCTCCGATCAGGATACCGTTTTTTCTGAAAGGCTTAACTGCGGTGTAGCCGCCGATAAAGCCCGAAATTGCACCGGCAACGAAAACGAGATATTTGAAAACGGTTGAATTTGCGTCGCTTTTCCAGCAGATCAGTGAGCAAACAGCAATAACAGCAAAGAATATGACAACATTTATCAATGAGCCGACAAGCGTTTTGACAGCCACGGTCAAAAAATCGGCGTTTTCCTTGGTCGGCTTTCTGCGTTTGTTTTTGGGCATAAAAATCCCTCCTCATCAAAAGATATGAGGAGGGAAAAACTATTATTACTGATTACGTTTGATTTTTGAGGTGGTTGTCTTCTCAAATTCCTTGTCAACGATCTCAAACCGTCTGATCGCCTTGTAGCTGACAACCTGAGCGTTGATAGTCTTAACAGCGTCGGAAACCGCCTTGCTGATCTCCTTATCCGTGATTGCACGGTTGCCGTGAGCCGCTCCGATAGCGGTCAGGTCGGGGAAAATCCTTGCATAGACGATCGTGTTTCCTCTCTCGTCCTCTGCGGCTGTGACGATACATTCCTTGACCGCCGCCTCACGCAGAAGCAAACTTTCAAGCTCCTCGGGATAGACGTTTTTGCCGTTCTGAGTTACAATAACGCTCTTACAGCGTCCTCTGATGTAGTAGTGCCCATCCTTGTCAACGCTGCCGAGATCGCCCGTGTGGAACCAGCCGTCGGGATCAAAGGTAGCGCGCGTTGCTTCGGGATCCTTGTAATAGCCGAGCATAACCATAGGTCCCTTGACGCAGATTTCGCCTACGCCGTTTTCATCGGGATTGTCGATCTTTGCCTCAACATTGGGGATAGGCTTACCGATAGAATCGTATTTGTTGTCCTTGTCGCTGTTGCAGATGATGATCGGGGAACATTCCGTCAGTCCGTAGCCCTGGAAAGTTCTGATACCGAAACGGTTCATATTTTTGATAATTTCGGTATCAATTCCTGCCGCACCGGAAATAATAAGACGGATAGATCCGCCGAAGGCTTTCTTTATCTTGCCGAAAATGATGTCGGAAACGTCGATTTTAGCCGCTCCCGCAATCCTTGTTATTGCACTGCCGAGAGCGATTTTTGCCGCTCCGCCTTTTTCCTTTTCAATCGATTTTATAATACGTTTATAAAATCTTTCGAGTATAAGCGGCACGACAATCAGGATATTCGGACTGTATTCCTCAAGATTTTTTGTGATGTATCTCAAGCCTTCGCAGAAGCAGATCGTAACTCCGCCGTAGATACAGCAGAGGAAGGTTACCGAACATTCATAGGTGTGGTGCATGGGCAAAAGGGAGAGTATTCTCTCGCCCTGATTTATTTTTACAAAGCC
Source organism: Acutalibacteraceae bacterium (assembly GCA_036310785.1). Taxonomy (GTDB): domain Bacteria; phylum Bacillota; class Clostridia; order Oscillospirales; family Acutalibacteraceae; genus CAG-488. The sequence goes on along the minus strand of JAXJRE010000049.1, from coordinate 11,924 downwards.
CATGATTGAGCGGACATCGGAACATATATTGTCTGCGCTGAGCATAACTGCCTTTGACATTCCCGTAGTTCCCGAAGTGAACAAGAGTACGGTCAGCTTGTTGCCCTCAACATCCTTGTCAAGATAAGCGGAATAGCCTTGACCGATAAGATGATAGCCGTTGTTGAGCAGAAGATCGTATGACAGAATACCGTTCTCGTCCTTTGACTGATCCATAGAGATAAGTATAAGTCCTTTCGGAAGCCTGTCACGTTGGTCAAGAAGCTTTTCGCCGAAATGCTCGTCGAATATAATCGCTTTCGCTTCGGAAACGGTGAGTATGCTGAGAATATCGTCAAAGGGAAGCTCCTTGTCCGTGGGTACGACCACACCGACTCCGCTTCCGACGGCGAGATAGCTTGTGCACCATTTATAGCTGTTAGCTCCCGCAACGGCGACCTTACAGCCGTCAAGACCGAGGTCAAGAAGCGCAGTTCCGAGAGCCTCAACATCAGCCTTAAATCTTGTGTAGCTGATGTCGTAGATCTGACCGATCTGATTTTTGACCTTGAAGGCAGGCGAGTTGCCGTAGAGAGCTTCGCTCTGCTCAAGCAGTTTTCTGAAATTATGAAATTCTCTTACTTCATACAAAGGTTTGTTCATTTTATCACTCTTCAATAAGTTTTTCTACTGCCGCAAGCTTTACACAGATGCAGAGCAGTTTTACAGCTTTCTGAAGCTCGTCCACATCGGGGTAGGAGGGAGCAATTCTTATATTGCTGTCGTCGGGATCAATGCCGTAGGGATAGGTTGCACCGACCGTTGTGAGGGTAAGTCCTGCGTCCTTGCAGAGCTGACCTACTCTTTTGGCACAGCCTTTCATTACAAAAAGGCTGATGAAATAGCCGCCGTTCGGCTTCTTCCAGCTTGCAATTCCCGTTCCGTCAAAAGCCTCTGCAAAGCCGTCTGTAACAGCGTCAAATTTAGGCTTGAGGATAGCGGCATGCTTTTTCATATGAGCCTTAATTCCGTCAAGATCCTTGAAATATCTTGCGTGTCTGAGCTGATTTACCTTGTCGTTGGAAATTATCTGAACGCTCATTCTGTCCTTGATCTCGGCAATGTTTTTGTCCGAAGCTGCGATTGCGGAAACTCCGCCGCCTGCATAGCTGATCTTTGATGTGGAGATGACCTCGATAAACATATCCTCACTGCCGTATTTCTTCGCCTCGTCGAATATGTTGAGAAGCTCATCGGGTGTGTCGCTGAGGTCGTGAACGATATAGGCATTATCCCAGATCACTCTGAAATCCTTTGCGGCAGGCTTCAGAGCGGCAAATCTGCGGACTACCTCGTCGGAGAAGGTGATGCCGTCGGGATTTGAATACTTGGGCACACAGAAAAGTCCCTTGACCTTCTCGTCCTTGATATATTCCTCAATGCTGTCCATGTCGGGACCGTCGGCGTTCATTTCGATGTTTATCATCTTGATGCCGAAATGCTCAAGTATCTTAAAATGTCTGTCATATCCGGGGCAGGGGCAGAGAAATTTGATCTCTCCCTGCTTCATCCACGGCTCGCCGCCGCATCCGAAAATCATGCACTGAGCGATATAATCATACATGAGCGTAAGACTTGCAACTCCGCCGACAATGACATTCTTCTCGTCCACACCCATAATCTCAGCCATCAGCCTGCGACATTCGGGAATACCCGTAAGTCCGCCGTAGTTTCTTGTTTCCATACCGTCGGACGAGTTTTTGTCACTTGATGAATTGACGATATCGAGAATACCGTCGCCGAGGTCAAGCTGAGCCTTGTTCGGCTTACCTCTTGACATATCGAGCTTGAGGCCTTTTGCCTTAAAAGCCTCGTACTGAGCTTCAAGCTCTGTTTTCATTTCAGATAATTCCTGTTTTGATAAATTCTTGTACTCCATTGTTTCCTCCAAAAGCAAAGGGCACATTAGCGTCCGCCGAAAAGGGCGAGTGCCTGAGTACCCCTTACACCGATATCCATTGAACCTGTTATTATGCTGTCACGGCTTCTTCTTTTTTATCCATATATTTTGCGATAAATTCTTTTACCTTTTCCTCGTATTCATCTTTAGCGTTGTAATAGCTGAATGCGTGGACGGTATTCGGCACCCAGAGATAATCCTTGGGTACGGGACAGGCGTCGTAAAGCATCTTTCCGTATTCAAACGGAACATAGGTGTCCTCCTCGCCGTGGATGAAGAGAACGGGATTCTTTGCCTTGTCCATATTTTTAAGCGGATCGCTCTCGCTGAAGAAATAACCCGCCTTTAATTTGCTGAAAACGCTGCCGAGCTTGACGATCGGCATAAATTTGAAGCCGATAAGATCCTTGAGCGTGTTGTTCATAACCGACTCTGCGTTGATAAAGCCGCAGTCCTCAATTACGAGCTTGACCTGATCGGGCGGCGACATCTCGTTGCAGTTCATAACCGTGGCGGCTCCCATTGAAATTCCGTGAAGAATAATTTCAATATCCTCGCCGAACCGGTTGATAAGATAGTCCACCCAAAGCAGGATGTTTTTGGCGTCGAACGAGCCGAAGCCTATGTACTCTCCCTCGCTTCTGCCGTGACCTGTAAGGTCGGGGAGAAGATAGTTATATCCGAGTTCATAGTGATAGAACGGCATCATATGGCTGAATTCGTCGGGGCCGTTGCATTTGTAGCCGTGAACGCAGATGACAAAGCGGTTTGTCGGCTTCTCGGCAGGAAGGAACCAAGCCTTCATATTAAGTCCCGTGACGCTCTTTATCGTCAGATCCTCAGGATCAAGATCGTAAAGTCTCTGATTGTTCTGACGTCTTATCTCGTCACGTTTAATATACGTTTCACGTGTTTCGGGATTCTTTTTCTTTGCAGGATCGGGACGCTTGATTGCGTAGTCGCAGGCATAGTCAGCCGCAGCCAAAGCCGCCGCAGTAACACCAAGACCGATTCTAAGGGCTTTATTCTTCTTTTTCATCATTTATCATCTCGCTTAGTTATTTTTTTCTCCGAGGAGTTTAGCAAGTTCATCCATGAAAGTGTTTATGTCCTTAAACTGTCTGTAAACCGAGGCGAAGCGGACATAGGCGACCTCGTCGGTGTCTTTGAGCTTATCCATGGCAAGCTCTCCGATATGGATAGATGTTACCTCACGGTCGAGAGAATTCTGGAGAGTTGTTTCGATCTCGTCAACTATCTTTTCGATCGTTTCGATGGAAACGGGACGCTTCTCACACGCTCTGAGCAGACCGTTGAAAAGCTTGTTGCGGTCGAAGGATTCTCTTGACTTGTCTTTTTTTACTACGATAATGGGAACGCTTTCAATGATCTCATAGGTAGTAAATCTTTTTGAGCAGTTCATACATTCTCGTCTTCTGCGAATTCTTTCACCCTCGTCGGTGGGACGGGAATCAATAACCTTGCTTTCGGAATAGCCGCAAAACGGACATTTCATTGAAGATCACATCCAATTTTGTAAATATTTCTTGTATTATACCATAGGTCATTTCAATATTTCAACAAAATATTACACTTTTTCGGTCATAATTCAAGATTTGATTGATTTTTGCCGCTCAATGGTCTATAATTGGTAAAAAAGTAACCGGAGGAATTGCAATGAAGGACATTAACAGGGGAGCTTTCCCCACAATGATAACGCCGTATCACGATGACAACACCGTAGATTATGATGCGGTCAGGAAGATCACCGAGTGGTACATAAAAGAGGGCTGTACGGGTATTTTTGCCGTCTGCCAGTCGAGTGAGATGATCTATCTTTCTCTTGACGAAAAGATTAAGATTGCCAAGACCGTTGTTGAGACCGTTAAGGCGAGCGGAAAGAATGTTTCCGTCGTCGCTTCGGGACACACCTCGGACGATATGAACGCTCAGATCGAGGAAATGACGGCAATGGCTCAGACGGGCGTTGACGCTATCGTATGGGTAAGCAACCGTCTTGATCTTCACAATGACGGCGACGATGTCTGGATAAAGAATGCTCAGTATCTTCTCTCAAAGCTCCCCGAGGATATTGCGATAGGTATTTACGAGTGCCCGTTCCCGTATAAGAGACTGCTCACCCCTAAGATCCTCGACTGGTGCATTTCAACGGGTAGATTTACCTTTATCAAGGATACCTGCTGTGATCCCGATATGCTTCTTGCAAGGCTTGAACAGCTCAACGGCACAGGTGTTAAGCTCTATAACGCCAACTCCCAGACGCTTCTCTACACCCTGCAGAACGGCGGCGCAGGCTTCTCGGGTATAATGGGCAACTTCCACCCTGATCTTTATGCGTGGCTGTGCGAGAATTATGACAAGGAGCCTGAAAAAGCTCAGCAGGTGCAGAACTTCATCGGTCTTTCGGCATTTACCGAGTCGCTCGCTTATCCGCTGACCGCAAAGTATCATATGAATACCGTCGGCGTACCGATGAGCCTCTGGTCACGTTCGAGAGATCATAAGCAGTTCACGAAGTATCAGAGAATGATTATTGACGATATGATCAAGGCGGAAAATGATATCCGTGCAATAATAAAATAAAATCAAACGCAAAGTTCAGACCATCCAATGAGCTTTGCGTTTTCTTTATATTCTGTTAAGGTAATCAAGCCATTGACGGCTGATACTTTCAATCGAATGGGTTTTCAACAGCTTCCTGCTGTTTTCGGAAAGTTTTCGTGAAAATTCGGGATCTTCAATAATTCTGAGCATCGCCTGACTGAGCTGTTCGCCGTTGCCGACGTCAATCAGAATACCGCTTTCGCCGTCCTCAATAAGCTCGTCGGGTCCCATTTCACAGCGTGTCGAAACGCAGGGAACGCCCATCGCAAGAGCTTCGAGCAGAGCGTTCGGCATACCCTCAAAATCGGACGAAAGTACGAAAACCGAAGCATGGTTTACAAATTTCACAGCCTGCGGATCTGTTCCTGCAAGGATTATTCTTTTGCTAAGATCGAGGCTGTCGATCTGACTTTGCAATGCGTCTTTTTCCTCGCCCTCGCCGAAAATAAACAGAGTGTAGTCGGGGATTTTGTCCGCAATGCTTGCAAACGAGTCGATCAGCATATCGAAACGCTTCAGTTTTATCAGCCTGCCCGTGGCGCAGATAATCTTTTTACGCTCGGCGGGAGGGGAAAGGGAATAAACCGTTTCATTGAAGATTGCGTTCGGGATGATTATGTCCCGATCGCTTTTTTTACCTCCGAAAAATCCGGCGGCTCTGCGAGTCTGAAAAACATATCCGTCCGTGAAGTAATAGAACAGCTTTCTAAGAAAGGTGTTTATCTTCGACGCCTTGTAGCGATAAGGATTGCTTCGTTCCGTTCCGACGGATTTCGTCTTTGTAAACACCGTTGCAAGCACGGCATACCATGTCATAGCAAAGCTCATACCGATCAGAACGTCAAGCTCAAGGGATTTAGCAAGCTTTCTGATTTTCATCATTCTTCCGATCGAGCCGAAAAGCCGTTTGAAAGAAGCGGACTGTTCGATTTCTCCGAGGTCGGCGGAGTGAACGCTGACCTCATCTTCAAGCGGATAGAAGCTGTCCGTTCCCTTGAAAGTGATAATATCCACATGGTTGCCGTGGAGCGCAAAATAATTCGCAAGTGATACGGTCGCTCTTTCCGCTCCGCCCGAGGAAAGATCTTTTATCAAAAATCCGATTTTCATTTAATCACCGAACCGTTAATGGTTTATTTTATCAAAAACACGGGTGCGTTCCAGTCCGAGAAAAAGAAGCAGACCGAGCGTGTAGCAGACAACGACCTCGCCGAGAGCGACGCCCGAAGCACAGGAGAAAAATCCCACGATACCGGCTTGTTCGGGAGTGAACATCATTATTTCCGCTCCGATAATAATTCCGTTGAACATGGTCGGAAAGATCAGGGAGAGCAGGGGAATATTCTTAACCCTGATGTTTCTTGTAAGTCTTGTCATCAATGCCGCAAGCAGAGTTGCAAGCGTGCCGAGGACAATGTCGATCGGTCCGAAAGGACTGCCGATATTGGCTATCACGCATCCGATTGCAAGACCGGGGACAGCCGCCGGAGTGAATACCGGCAGAATTGTCAGCGCCTCGGAAATTCTGAACTGTGTCGCACCGAAAGAAAGCGGCGCAACGGCGTAGGTCAGCGCTGCGTACAAAGCTGCTATCAGCGCACCCTGCACGGTGTAAACCGTGCCTTTTTTCATCTTCTTCATTTTTTTAGCTCCTTAGTTTTATTTTAAGTCAGGATGGTTTCGAACTGACTTTTTGACGTTATTAGTCAAAGATGGCGCAAAGGTCTTTTATCGAGTTTACGCACACGTCGGCTTTGATATCCGACTTTTCGTATATTTCGGGGGTTGTAACTCCCGTAAGAACGCAGGCGGTTTTCATACCGTGACGAACGCCGAGCGCAATATCCGCCGCAAGCGAATCTCCGATGAAGCAAATCTCGTCACGGCGGCAATTCAGCAACTCGGTCAGATAGTCTGCGGTGTAGACCTCGGGCTTACCCATTACGAGCGGCTCAACTCCCGTGCAGGTTGAGAATAATGCCATCATAGAGCCTGCGTCGGGCATATAGTCGTCGCCCATCGGTGCTTTGATGTCGGGGTGGGTGACGATGAATTTTGCACCCTTTATAATATAGTTACAGCCTTTTCGTATTTTGTCGTAGTTAAGCGTGTCGTCCAGACCGAGGACGACAATGTCGGGCATACCGTAGGTGAGGGGAATGCCAGATTTTTCAAAATCGTATAAAAGTCGGCTGTTGCCGATAAGATATACGGATTTTCCGGGATAGTTTTTCCTGATATAGTTTATTGCAACATGGGTTGAAACGATAATCTTTTCCTCGGGAACGGGGAAACCCATTCTGACAAGCTTTTCAAGGCAGACCTTTGAATTGTTCGAGGAATTATTTGTCAGGAAGTAAAAATCCTTTCCGTTCTCCCGGACAAGACGAAAGAAATCCTTTGCCCCGTCAATCAGGTCGTTGCCGAGGTAGACCGTTCCGTCAAGGTCGGCAACATAATATTTTACGTTTTTGAATATTTCTTTATCGAGCATAATGATCCTCTTTCGGGAAAAATATAGCTGTTAGATTATATCACACAATTCTTTCTTCCGCAACTCAAATGGCAAAATAAATCACATTTTATTTCCGAAAAATCAAAAATCCCGAATCGGCAAGGCTCTGTCGGTTCGGGATTAGACGCTTAACCTTTATTCGGATTTTTTTGCTCGCAAACAATTTGTTCGAGTTCCTTTATTATCGTATCGTAATTTTGCTTCAAATGCGGCTTGATACATTTCTCACAGCTTTTAACGCCGCTCGGAAGATAATGGATACTGCCGCCGCACTTGTCACCGAGGGCATACAGCGGACAGTAGCAGAATAGACAGTTGAAATCTTCCGTATTTTCAATTTTGTGGCAGGGGAAATACTCACATTCCCTGTTCTGAAAAAACTTGTAGCTGTTCATAACCTTAACCCGTAGCCTGAAACTTTTTGTTCAAGAATTGCTTTTTAGTGTATTTATATAATACAGGAAGAACCGAAAAAAGTAAATATAAATTCCGAAAAAGACGATACCTTGCAGGGAAAAACCGAGAAAACAGGAGGAGATATTATTGAGATCTTATTGCCGCATTAAGGTTTTTATCAGGCATAATGAGGCTTATTCTGAGATAAAATAGAGATGTAAAGGCTGTTTCGGATAACAATGCTATAACCGTGACCGACAAAAAGTTGTTATTTTCGACAAAATTCGATAAAAAGTGATTTTTTCGATGATTTTTACTGTACTTTTGGAAATTGATATGTTATTATAAAAATACAATAGCAGAAAAAGGACAGAAAACGGAGGAGATAAAAGAGATGAGCGAAATAAGCAACCTGTCGCTGGGCGAAAAGCTGTTAAGCCTTAGAAAAGAGATGAAAATGACGCAGGATGACGTTGCAAAAATTCTCGGAATGAGCAGAACGTCATTTTCAAAATACGAGAACGGCAATTCTGCTCCGCCACTTCAGGTGCTGAGGAAAATTGCGGCTATCTACAATGTCGGTCTTGAGTATCTTATTTTTGATGAAAACACTTCAATCAGGCTGAACGACTCACAGAGCGAGGATGAAAACGAATCGTCCGTGCCTTTTTCGAGGATAACGGAGCTTCGCCCTGTTGAGAAGCAGATAATAGGAAAGTACCGTATTCTCACCGATGAGGAAAAGAAAAAGCTTATGGAACACCTTTTCCCGGAAAATGACGAGGAGATATAAATTCAATAGTGTTTAATGGGACTGTGCCGATTATTCGGAACAGCCCATTTTTATACCCTTTAGCGGATTAAAAAACAGCGTCACCCTCAGGCAACGCTGATGTAATTTTATGGTTTGTCGGTCAGCAGATTTTGTTCAGCAACAGGATATAGCAGGCTCTGATCGTGCGCGGACCTGCCAGTCCGTCAACCTCGATCCGTGCGGCGGTCTGCACCTGCCTTGTTGCAATTTCCGTGCCGTCGCCGAAAATGTTGTTGTCGTCAACTCCCTGAGTAATGATTTTCGCCTTTCTCAGGGAAAGCAAAAGCTGTTTATAGGCGTAAACTCCCTCGTTTGCGTCGCCTTTCCGAAAATAACCTCTTGTCATATCATTTCCTCCGATATTCTGCGCTTCTGAATTTTTGTGCCTGATAAGCTCGGGATAGTTAACATATCCGTAGTTGAGGTCGGTATATCCGTTTATTCCGTTTACGATACCGGTTGACGTGTACTGCCATATACCGTAGGGCTTGTTGTAGGTGTTGATGTCGTTGTATTCGGCAACCCATTTCGCCTGTGTGTCGTACCACGGATCGGTCAGCCTTGTCTGGAACCAGTACACGCTGGCGTAAATCCCCGCCCAGAATCCGGCGTTTTTAATTCCGTCGGCAAAGAGCTTTGCTATTCTCAGAATGGTTGCGTCCGATTGACTGCCTATTGTAGCGTCGTCCTCAAGATCGTAATATACGGGATAGAGAGGCTTTTTATCCCCGAGTATTCTCAGACAGTTTGCAAGCTCTTTTCTTGCGTCCGCTTCGCTTCTTGCATAGCAGAAATAGTATGCGCCCCAAGGGATACCGACTCTCTCACACTCCCTGACATTTCTCTCAAAGGAGGTGTCTACGCCGGTGCTTCCGAAACCGCAACGAAGAATTGCAAATTCAATTCCGTTCGCCTTGACCTTATCCCAGTCGATCGTACCCTGCCAGTAGGATACGTCTATGCCGTCAGTTGCCATCGCTTTCTTCTCCTTTCATTATTTTGTCGGCTTTCTGTGCCGCCGCGGTAAAGCTGTTGTTCTTCCACCATGACCATACGGAGCCTATCACGGTCAGCGCAAAGGTCGCATATTCCTGCCATTGCTCCTGATCAAGCATTCCGTTTTTCTTTCCGATTATGACGCAGAGCTGACCTGACAGAGCAAGCAGCAGAATTACCGTTCTTGCCCATGTCTGTACCGAAACTCCCTTTATATTGATTTTTTTCATATATATGATCCTGCCTTTCTTTTCGGAATAAGCCGATTGTATATCCGACAGACTTATAAATGCGGTTCATCGGCTTTTTCCGATGTTTTAAGACAAACGGCGTCCTTTTTTCACTCGAGCGGCATTATATACTATGCAGCAACGCAGCAAATAATGACAGATGTTGACATTGATGTCGTCGGGGTGTATAATCAAAGAAAATCAAAGGAGTTTTTGTTATGCGTTTCGGAATGTGTATGGGTGTTGAAAGCCCTGAATATATAAAGCTCATCAAAGACTCGGGCTATGATTATGTTGAGTGCGGCTTCGGCGGTCTTTCAAGGGCGGAGGACTCGGTTTTTGAAAGCTTCAAGGCGGCTCTTGATGAAAACGATATGAAATGTGAGGCGGCAAACAGCTTCTTTCCCGGAGATTATCCGATCATAAACCATGATTATAAGTGCAAGGAATACTGCGACTTTATCGAAAAAGGTATGGCAAGAGGCAAGGAAATCGGAATGAAATTCGTAGTGTTCGGCTCGGGCAATGCCAGAAAAGTACCGGAGGGAACGAGCTATGCCGAGGGCTTGCGTCAGCTCGGAGATTTTCTCGGAAGCGTAGTTTCCCCGATTGCTGAAAAATACGGCATAAATGTTGTCGTTGAGCCGCTCAGAAAGGACGAGAGCAATATCATCAATACCGTCAAGGAGGGTACGGCTCTTGCCGTTCTTTCGGGAAAGGACAATATCGCCTGTCTTGCCGATCTTTATCATATGGTCAAGGACGACAACGAGGATATAAGACAGCTCAAGGGCTCGATCCGTCACGCTCATATCTCAAACCCTGCCGAGAGGGACGGAATAACAAGAGGCTTCCCGAAAAGCCTCGATGAGTTTGACTACAAGGGCTTTATCGAAGCTCTCGAATATGCAGGCTGTGAACGCTGTTCGGTTGAGGCGAGATGCACCGATTATCCCGTTGACGTTGCCGAGACGGGAAAGCTTCTCAGTCAGCTCAAATAATCAGAAAAGAACAAAAAATCGACTGCAAGTCCGAAATAGGCTTGCAGTCATTTTTCTGTCAATTTTTAATTTTTCGCCTCAGTCCTTATGAGGATTGATTAAGCTGAAAAGGCACTTAAAACTTATTGATTGATCCGACCGAATACTGAAGAATCTTCAACGCGTCGGAGGAGTTGATTTTGTTGTCCCTGTTTACGTCTGCGAGGGTTTTCTGCTCCGATGTGAGAGTAACGCTGCCGACCGAGGACTGAAGAACAAGCAGAGCGTCAGAGGAATTGATCTTGCCGTCCTTGTTGACGTCGCCCGTGCTTGAGGAGGAGGCGACCTTGAATTTCAGCACGGCCTTTGAACAGTCGAAATGCTGATCGTCTGAGTACATCAGTTTATCACCGAGCATATCCGAGGTGAGATAGATCGAGCTGTAAAAATAACCCGTTTTGTAGCTTGATGTTCTCATCGACTCGATCGGGAGTATGATCTCTCCCGTTGTTCCCGGCTGAGCGGAGGACGAAACATCAAAGGTTATCGTGATAAGATCCTCGTTGAGATTTCCGACCGCCGTTGTCGTTGCCATAACATTCGGAGTCATTGTAACTCTCAGGAACTGATGGTTCTTTTTGAATTCGGCGAGCTTGTCTGCGCTGTAATTCGGCCAGCCGAGATTTCTGTTGCCTGCGGATACCTTCTCCCAATCGACAAATGTTGAGTAGGTCTTTCCGCAAACCCCGTAGAGCTTGCCGCTCTTGTTGAATTCTCCGCTCGAAGCCCTTGCAAAGACGTCGTTTGAGTAGAAAATCTGGAAACAGGTGGGGCCGGTGTAATAATTGTTGGAAAGATGAAGCGTGACCTTTACCTTATCGCCCGGCTTAACGCTGATCGTTGTGCCGGAGCTGTACGATGTGCCGTTCACATTTCCCGTCATCGACCATGCTGCGTTGTAGCTTGTTTTGGCTCCTGCAAAAATAAGACAGCAGGATAAGGTCAGAATGACCGAAAGAAGAATACTAATAAACTTTTTCATGGGTATCATCCTTTCATCGCATTATCAGTGCAGTAACGAAACCTGCGATCGACGCTGCAAGAACTGCGGCGGACGCTATGATTCCGAGAATGCCTTTAAGATTATTGTCCGCCTCTTTTTCTGCGGCGGATTCCTCCTGCGTGTTTCCGATGCGTTCGTAGTCGCAGAGGACAGACAGGAGCTTGTCAACGCATACCCTTGTAAATTCCTTTTCGCTCTCTCCGTCTTCAACGGAAACGGTATAGGTTTTCGTTCCCTCCTCATTTGCAACGGCTATGCAGACGCAAAGAGCGTCGCCGTCGGAAAGGGAAAAGGGATCGGATATGTATGCGCCGAGCTGAGTGTGGTTGTTGTCACGGACAGCTCTTGCGGCTTCTATTGCGTGAG
>JAXJRE010000048.1:0-6465 GCA_036310785.1 Acutalibacteraceae bacterium | reverse complement strand
GTTTATTATACACTATTTAAGGTAAATTTCAACATCTTTTTCTTAAATATTCAAATAATCATAAAATTAATTTATATCTGTCTTGAAAGTAAAAACTTTTGTGGTATAATTTTAGTATATTCTATTAGGAGGTTGTGCCATGCTTCTTACTGCCGATGTGGGAAATACAAATGTAAAGCTTGGAATTTATGACGGTGATGAGCTTAAAAAGCGTCTTGTCAAGGTTCAGCCGACGGACGCAGAAAAAATCATCGCATATGTAAACGGCGATGAAAAGGCTGTTGACGGTATTGAAATTTCAGAGGACGATAAGCAGTTCCTTGAAAAACAGACAAGAATTGCGCTTAGTCACTGCGGACTTATCAATCCCGAAAAAATCGAAGAGTACACGGCTCAGGACGGATACAAGGCACTCGAAAAGGTTCTTAAAACAATGAGCCCAGAAGATGTTATTGAAGAAATTAAGGTTTCGGGACTTGCAGGACGAGGCGGCGCAGGCTTCCCGACCTGGTTCAAGTGGAATGCCGCAAGACAGTCGCAGGGAGAGGAAAAGTACCTTATCTGTAATGCCGACGAGGGCGATCCGGGCGCATTTATGGACAGAGCCGTTATTGAAAGCGATCCTCACAATCTTATTGAGGGTATGCTCATCGGCGCATATGCTATCGGTGCAAAGGAAGCCGTCGTATATGTCAGAGCGGAATATCCCCTTGCAATCGAAAGACTGAAAGAAGCTATAAAGCAGGCTGAGGAAAAAGGCTTCCTCGGCGATAATATAATGAACAGCGGTTTCTCCTGCAAGATGAGAATTAAAGCCGGAGCAGGCGCATTTGTCTGCGGTGAGGAAACTGCGCTTATCGAATCTCTCCAGGGCGAGAGAGGTATGCCGAGGCTTAAACCTCCTTTCCCGGCACAGTCGGGCTACTGGTACAAGCCGTCCAATATCAACAATGTTGAGACCTTCGCCAATGTTTCGTGGATAATTCTCAACGGCGGCGACTCTTTTTCCGCTATGGGAACAGAGGGCAGTAAGGGTACAAAGGTATTCGCTCTCACGGGCAAGATCAAAAAGGGCGGTCTTGTCGAAATTCCGATGGGTAAAACCCTGCGTGACGTTATTTTTGACATCGGCGGCGGAATTAAGAACGGCAAGGAGTTCAAGGCTGTTCAGATGGGCGGACCCTCGGGCGGATGTATTCCTGCCGAGCTTCTTGATACCGTTATCGACTATAAGGCTCTCGGTGCTACCGGTGCTATCATGGGATCGGGAGGAATGGTCGTTATGGACGAAACCACCTGTATGGTGAGTATGGCTCAGTTCTTCCTCGACTTCACCGCCAAGGAGTCCTGCGGAAAGTGTATTCACTGCCGTATCGGTACAAAGAGAATGCTTGAAATCCTCAACAGAATCGTTAAGGGCGAGGGCAAAGAGGGCGATATTGAGCTGCTTGAGGAGCTTTGCTATTCCATCAAGGACGGTGCTCTCTGCGGTCTTGGTCAGACTGCTCCGAATCCCGTTCTGACTACGATCAAGTATTTCAGAAACGAATATGAGGCTCATATCAAAGAGAAGAAATGCCCTGCAAAGAGCTGTCCCGAGCTTCTCAGCTATTCGGTTGATCCCGACAAGTGCAGAGGCTGTACGCTCTGCGCCAAGAAATGTCCTGCCGACGCAATATCGGGCGAGGTCAAGTCGGCTCATTCGGTTGATACTTCCAAGTGTATTAAGTGTGGATCCTGCGTTTCGGTATGCAGATTCGGCGCAGTAAATGTTGATTAAGAGGTGATTTGAATGGAAAGTATTAAAGTGACGATAAACGGCAGAGAAATCATTGCCGAAAACGGTCAGACGATCCTTCAGATCGCTGAAAAAAACGGAATTGAAATCCCCACACTTTGTTATATTGACGAGGTAAAGGCTTACGGAGCCTGCGGACTCTGTGTTGTCGAGGCGGAGAACACACCAAAGCTTCTCAGAGCCTGTTCCTCGGTTGCCTTTGACGGAATGGTTGTCAGGACCGACACTCCGAGAGTTCGTCAGGCGAGAAAGATCGCTCTTGAGCTTCTTCTCTCCGATCATACGGGCGACTGCAAAGGTCCCTGCTCTCTCAACTGTCCTGCCGGTACGGACTGTCAGGGTTATGTCAAGCTCATTGCCGAGGGTAAATTCAAGGAGGCTGTCGAGCTTGTTAAGGACAGAGTTCCTCTGCCTGCTTCTATCGGACGTGTTTGTCCGCATCCCTGTGAGACCGCCTGCCGCCGTCAGCGTGTTGAGGAGCCTATCTCAATCGCTTTCCTCAAGAGCTTTGCCGCCGACGAGGATCTCAAGTCGGGCGACAAGTTTATGCCTGAGGTAGCCGAGCCGAGCGGAAAATCGGTCGGTATTATCGGCGGAGGTCCTGCCGGACTTACAGCCGCATATTTCCTTGCTGTCAAGGGACACAAGGTCACGGTATATGACGCTATGCCTAAGATGGGCGGTATGCTCAGATACGGTATTCCTCAGTACAGACTTCCGAAGGAAATTCTTGATATGGAAATAAGCTCTGTTGCCGAGCTTGGCGTGGAGATGAAAAATAACATCAAGGTCGGAACGGATATCACGCTTGATGATATCAAGTCAAAGCATGACGCCGTAATCGTTGCCGTCGGCGCATGGACGAGCAGTTCGATGGGCGTAACGGGCGAGGAGCTTGACGGAGTTTTCGGAGGAATTGATTTTCTGCGTTCCGTTGCTCTCGGCGAGCCTGTTGATATAGGAAAGAGGGTTGCCGTCATCGGCGGTGGCAATACGGCGATGGACGCCTGCCGTACCGCTGTCAGACTTCATGCAGATGAGGTCTATGTAATATACAGAAGAACGAGAGCCGAAATGCCAGCCGAAAAGGTCGAGATCGACGAGGCTGAGGAGGAGGGAGTAGTTTATAAATTCCTCTGCAATCCGACCGAGATCATCGGCGAAAACGGCAAGGTTAAAGCCGTTAAGCTTCAGAAAATGGAGCTTGGCGAGCCTGACGCAGGCGGTCGCCGCAGACCTGTTCCCGTTGAGGGCGCATTTGAGACGATTGAGCTTGACTCCGTAATTATGGCGATAGGCCAGAAAATAAATATCAGCGGTTTTGAACAGCTTGAGCTGTCGAACAGAGGCAATATTGCCGCCGATACTTCCTCATTCAGAACATCAATGGACGGAGTTTTTGCCGTCGGCGACGCAACAAACAGGGGCGCTTCGATCGCTATTGAGGCTATCGGTGAAGCTCAGAAAGCCTCCGAGGTTGTTGACAGATACCTCAACGGCGAGAATGTCGGCTACAAAAAGCCGTATTATGTCGAAAAAACCGTGACCGCCGATGATCTTGCAGACCGTGAGAAGTGCTCAAGAGCAAAGATGCCGCAGAGAAGTCCCGAAGAAAGAAAGCATGATTTCAAAGAGGTCAATCTCGGATTTAGCGCAGAACAGGCGATGAACGAGGCAAAACGCTGTCTTCAGTGCGGATGTCACGACTTCCATGAATGTAAGCTGATCAGATACGCAAATCAGTATGACGTTCAGCCCGAACGCTTCTTCGGTGAAAAGCATAACTGTCCTAAGGAGCAGAAGCTCGTTTCTATCGAAAGAGATCAGAACAAGTGTATTCTCTGCAACCTCTGCGTCCGTGTCTGTGACGAGGAGGTCGGCAAGGGTATTCTCGGTCTTGTGGGCAGAGGCTTTACAACCGTTATCAAGCCGGAGTTTAATTCTCCGGACGTTGCTGACTATTGTAAGGATTGTCAGAAGTGTGTTAAGGCTTGCCCGACAGGTGCTTTAAAATCGCTGTAAAAACAGAATAATATGCAAAACGGCAACCGTGAAATGAAAATGTTTTACGGTTGCCGATAATTTTTTATATCAATAAAAAACGAGCTGAAACGAGGAAAACAGAGTATTTAAGAGTAAAAAAGAGTATTCTTAAAACCATTCAAAAAAATCAATGATTTTTCTATGAAAAAATGTAAAAAATTGTTGACATTTGCGTGTTTCTGCACTATATTATATTTTAATATCTTCCCTAAAAGATATAATACCGAACTCGGTAAAGAGAGGGGTTGCATAATTGAAAAACAATGTTATTATTGATCTGAAAAACATTTCGGTCAAGCTGGGAGACGCTCAGATACTTGAAAATCTCAGCATGTACATTCGCGACAAGGAGTTTATCACCTTGTTAGGGCCTTCGGGCTGCGGAAAAACGACTACTCTGCGCATAATCGCAGGTTTCCTTGAACCTGACAGCGGAGAGGTCGTATTTGAAAATAAAGTAATCAATGGTGTACCGCCTCATAAGAGACAGGTGAACACCATTTTTCAGCGTTATGCGCTGTTTCCGCACCTGAATGTTTATGAGAACATTGCGTTCGGACTTCGCGTCAAAAAGATGAAAGAGAAAGAGATAAGCGAAACGGTCAAGGAAATGCTTGAGCTTGTTAATCTCAACGGCTTTGAACGCCGTAACATCAATTCGCTTTCGGGCGGTCAGCAGCAGCGTGTTGCCATTGCGCGCGCTCTTGCGGTCAAACCGAGAGTGCTTCTTCTTGACGAGCCGCTCGGCGCGCTCGATCTCAAGCTTCGCAAGGATATGCAGGTGGAGCTTAAAAACATTCAGCAGAGACTCGGCATAACGTTTATATATGTCACCCACGATCAGGAGGAGGCTCTGTCGATGTCTGATACCGTTGTTGTCATGGACGGCGGCGTTATTCAGCAGATCGGTACTCCTCAGGACGTTTACAATGAGCCTAAGAACGCATTCGTTGCCGACTTCATCGGCGAGAGTAATATCCTTGACGGCAAAATGCTCGAGGACTTTAAATGCTATTTCTCGGGCGCACAGTTCCAGTGCCTTGATAAAGGCTTCGGAATAGGTGAGAGCGTCGATGTTGTCGTAAGACCTGAGGACGTTGACATCGTTCACGTCGATCAGGGTATGCTTAAAGGTACGGTTACTTCCGTCACCTTTAAAGGCGTTCATTTTGAAATCATCGTCGATATCGGCGGCTTCAAGTGGATGATACAGACGACGGACTATGAGCCTGTCGGCAAGCGTATCGGACTTGATATTGAGCCTGACGCAATTCACATAATGAAAAAATCCAAGTATTCGGGACTGTACGGAGACTACAGCTCTTTCAGCGATGAATTGGAGCATCTTTCCGACCTCGTGGAGGAGGAATGAGCCGGGAAAAAGAACTCTCTGACACAGCGGCTCTGCGCCGCACCTCACGTTGTCTGGTCGGCAATCTTCATTGTTGTTCCGCTTATTATGGTTATTTACTACGCATTTACCGATAAGTCGGGAGCGTTCACGCTTGAAAACATCAGCCGACTTTCCGACTATACAAGCACGTTTTTACGTTCGCTCTGGTTCGGAATTGTCGCAACAATTATCTGCCTTATCATTGCCTATCCGCTCGCTTACATTCTTTCAAAGATGAAGCTCAGAGCGCAGAGCACAATGGTAATGCTTGTAATGATCCCGATGTGGATGAACTTCCTTTTGAGGACTTACGCATGGATGACCTTGCTTGAGGATTCGGGAGTTATCAATAATCTGATTTCAAAAATCGGAGTCGGCCCTTTCCATATGATCAACACCTCCGGTGCGGTCATATTGGGAATGGTTTATAACTTCCTGCCGTATATGATTCTGCCGATCTATTCGGTTATGACTAAGCTTGATAACAGCCTTGTCGAGGCGGCTCAGGATCTCGGAGCTAACAAATTCCACGTCATCCGTGATGTTATTTTCCCGTCTACGCTTTCGGGTGTTGTTTCGGGTGTAACAATGGTATTTGTACCGTCCGTCAGCACCTTCTATATTTCTCAGAAGCTCGGCGGCGGAAGCTTTGCTCTCATCGGTGATATTATCGAAATGCAGTTCCAGGTTTCCAATAACTTTAATTTCGGTGCTGCGCTTTCGTTCGTGCTGATGATACTGATTCTTATCTGTATGGCTGTTATGAATAAATTCGGCGATACCGAGGAAGCGGGAGGTGTCGTTGCATGAATAAGAAGCTTAATCCCACTTCAAAAATCTACCTTGCGCTTGTTGTGCTTTTCCTGTATCTGCCGATAGTTATGCTTATCGTGCTTTCCTTTAACGGAACGAACAGCACAAGCGTTATACACGGATTTTCTTTTAAATGGTATGTTGAGCTTTTCCGTGACGAGGCGACGATCAACGCTCTGACAAATACACTTGTGCTTGCCGTGACCTCCTCGATAGCCGCTACGTTTATCGGAACGCTTGCAGCCGTCGGAATTTTCAAAATGAAAAAGGGCTTTACAAAAACAAGCATTATGACGGTTACCAACATTCCGATGATGAATCCCGAGATCGTTACGGGTGTTTCGATGATGCTTCTGTTTGTATTTATCGGCTCAATTCTCGGCGCAAAGGGCGTTCTCGGATTCTGGACGCTGTTTAT
>JAXJRE010000047.1:0-4087 GCA_036310785.1 Acutalibacteraceae bacterium | reverse complement strand
TCGCGGTTCTTTTCGATCTCCTCCGTCGTTTCCCACATTCCGACGGCAAGTCCTGCAAGATAAGCCGCTCCGAGTGCAGTTGTTTCAACAGTCTTGGGACGGTTGACAACCGTTCTGATGAGATCCGCCTGAATTTGCATCATAATATTGCTGACGCTTGCTCCGCCGTCAACACGAAGCTCGGAAAGAATGATGTTGGAGTCCTTCGTCATCGCCCTGAGAAGATCCGTCATCTGGAAGCAGATGGACTCAAGCACGGCACGGCAGAAGTGAGCACGGTTTACTCCCCTCGTCAGACCGACTATCGTTCCTCTTGCGTACATATCCCAATACGGCGCACCGAGTCCCGTGAAAGCGGGAACAAGGAACATTCCGTTTGCATTCTCTACGCTTTCGGCAAGCTCGTCAACTCTGGGTGCGGCATCTACCATATGAAGCTCGTCCCTGAGCCACTTGATTACCGAGCCTGCGTTGAAGGCACTGCCTTCGATCGAATATGTAGTCTTGCCGTTAACGCTCCACGCAACTCCCGTTAGAAGATTGTTTTCCGAATGAACTCGCTTGTCGCCCGTGTTCATAAGCAGGAAACAGCCTGTTCCGTAGGTGTTCTTCGCCTGACCGGGATTGAAGCATGCCTGACCGAACAAGGCGGCAGGCTGATCGCCGATCGCTCCGCAGATCGGAACGCCCTCAAGCTCCTCAATACCGATAATTCCGGGAGCTACCGTACCGTAGATCTTGCTTGATTCAACGGGTTCGGGAAGCATACACATCGGCACTCCGAGCTTTTCGCAGAGGAACTCGTCCCACTGAAGCTTGTCCACATCGAAAAGCATTGTTCTCGAAGCGTTGGAATAGTCCGTAACGTGAACCTTTCCTCCCGTAAGATTCCAGATAAGCCACGTCTCAACCGTACCGAAAAGAAGCTCTCCTCTCTCGGCTCTCTCTCTTGCGCCCTCAACATTGTCGAGGATCCATTTGATCTTTGTTCCGGAGAAATATGCGTCTATAAGCAGTCCCGTATGCTCACGGATATAGTCGCCGAGTCCCTCCTCCTTGAGCTTTTCGCAAAGCTCTGCGGTACGGCGGCACTGCCATACAATGGCGTTATATACCGGCTTGCCTGTATTCTTATCCCAGATAATCGTGGTTTCTCTCTGATTTGTAATGCCTATGCCGGCGATCTCTTTAACGTCGAAATCGCCCGAATTGATGACAGACGAGATGGCGTGCATCTGACTGTAAAGAATATCCATCGGATCATGCTCAACCCAGCCCGACTTGGGATAGATCTGAGCAAATTCATTCTGTGCTTTGGAAACAATGCGTCCGCGCTTGTCAAAAACTATAGCCCTGGAGCTGGTTGTTCCCTGGTCAAGTGCTAAAACATACATATCGCTTTCCTCCTGAACCAAACAGCAGTAAAAAAAAACAGAAAAGCAAACTGTTTAGAAAACAGCCGATTTTCCGTTCATTGATAACTAATCATTTATAACCGCCGCCCAAAATTTCTGTATGAATATTGTAAACTATTTTTCCCAAAAAGTCAACACTGTTTGCAGTTACAAACGTCAAATAAATGTATAGATTTAACAAAAATATTGTTGATTATTTCAAACGGCGGGCGGTTTAATTTAAATCGCCGTTCTTTGTCACCAACCTCCCCGTTTTTCATACAATGTTAGTGTAAGACGAAAGGAGGTCAGAAACATGGGTTGCTGCAATAACTGGATCTTTATTCTCATTATCATCCTCTTATTCTCAGAGTGCGGTTGCGGCTGTGGCTGCGGATGCTCAAACAACGGCGGTTCGTTCCTCAACAACAACGGCTGTGGTTGCTGACATTAAATAGCTGAGAAAACGCCTGCGGACAACAGTTTGCAGGCGTTGACCTTATATATTGTTAATTTTTTAATTAGTTGCGTTTCTATTGAATTTGTTCTGTTTTCATAGTATAATAAATTGATTTTGATATATCAGGTGATTTATGTTGAAAAACGGCGAAAAAAGAAAGCTGAATAAAAAATCGCTCATTGCGATTATACTTTGCGCCGTCATTGTTTTCGGCATCGTATCATATGATTTTATCAGCGGAAAAAGCTCCTGTGAAAAGACCTCTGTCGCAATGGGTACGGTTGTCACCGCAAAGCTCTTCGGCTTCGGGGCCAAAAGCGATCTTGAAAAAATTGAAAAAGAGATCGGCGGACTTGAAAATTCGGTGCTGAGCTGGAGAAAGAAAGGCTCGGATATTTACCGTATCAACGAGGGCGCAGGCTCTTCGGTTTCCGTTTCTCCCGACACAGCAAAAATAATCGGTCAGTGTATCGAAATTTCCGAGGACTGCGGCGGAGTGTTTGACATCACAATCGGAAAGGTCGCTCAGCTCTGGGACTTCGGAGGAGACAATCAGCGTCTTCCCTCAAAGGACGAAATAAAATCGGCTCTCGGCGACGTGGGATATAAAAATATTTCCGTTTCGGGAAAGGCCGTTCAGATAAAAGAGGGACAGGCTCTCGACCTCGGCGCAGTCGGCAAAGGCTTCACCTGCGACAAAATTAAAGAACTTCTTGAAAAGGGCAAGACAAAATCGGCCGTTGTGTCGGTCGGCGGCAGTCTTCTTATCTACGGCGACAGAACCTTTTCCGTCGGCATCGTCAATCCCGATAATGACAAGCAGTCGATGGGTACGCTCAAGCTCAAGGATGTCTGCGTTTCCACCTCGGGCAGCTATGAAAAATTCTTTGAACAGGACGGCAAGCGTTATCATCACATTCTCAACGCAACTACAGGTTACCCTGCCAACGGCGAATTCAAGAGCGTTACCGTTGTGTGCGAGTCGGGACTTCTCAGCGACGCTCTCTCCACGGTGTGCTACATCGTCGGCTATCGCAAAAGCATTGAAATACTTGAAAAATATGAGGCGGAAGCCGTATTCATATTCGATAACAACGCTGTCAAGGTCACGGACGGTTTATCAAAAAGGTTTGAGCTTACCAACGACAGCTACACTTTGGACAAATGAAGCTATTCAAAAGAACGGATTTAATCATAATAATCACCGTGCTTCTTGCGGCGGCGCTGATATCCTTGCCGAGGCTTCTCGGCTCGGACAGGCTGACGGCAGAAATATATGTTGACGGAAAACTTGAAAGGACAATTGAGCTTTCCGAGGTGGAAACAGAGTACACCGTCTCACTTTCTACCGAGCCTGAGGTTGCAATCACCGTAGGCAGAAACGAGATATTCTTTTCAAAGGCTGACTGCAAGGACAAGCTTTGCGTCAACAGCGGAAGACTCACCGCCGGAGGTCAGACAGCAGCGTGCCTGCCTGCAAAGGTGGTTATTTCCGTCAGATCGGACAAGGACAAAAACGATGTAATGACATATTGATGCGATGAATAAGGACAAAAATCTGACAAGAAAAATAGCTCTTACGGGAATAATGTGCGCCCTTGCGCTTGCGTTTTCCTATCTTGAAACGCTTATTCCTGCCTATCCGGGTTTTCCTCCGGGGGCAAAGCCCGGTCTCTCCAACATTGTCACCATGTTTATGGCAGGCGGTGCGGGACCTCTCTACGCCTTTTTCATCACGGTTATAAAGGGACTTTTTGCAGGAGCGACAAGAGGCTTCACCGCTATGCTTATGAGTCTTTCGGGAGGAATACTCAGTACAGCGGCGGCGTGTCTTCTTTTCAGATTTGCAAGGAACAAATTAGGATATATCGGCATAAGCATTGTTTGTGCCGTTTGTCACAATATCGGTCAGCTTGCGGCGGCGTGTATCATTTCGGGTACGGCATCGCTCGTTGTCGGCTACGGACCGCTGTTGTTAATATTTGCGGTCGTGACAGGCTTGCTCACGGGCGCAATTCTCAAGGCGGTCATGCCGGCTCTGGCAAGGATCGCAAAAATCTAAAACTAATTGGGAACATTCCCATAAAGCAAAGGGGTTGAACAAATGGGTAAAATCCACGTGGACGGAGTTATCTCGGCAGTCAAAAGGGTTCGCGGCGGCGTAAAAGTCGCTCATCACAAGAACACCGCAGGCTGTGAAGTAGTTCGTATTCCCGTCCCGAAGCAGGTAGTT
>JAXJRE010000046.1:0-6977 GCA_036310785.1 Acutalibacteraceae bacterium | reverse complement strand
GTTACACGGCTATGCTGACTAATAACGGCAAGGTGCCCGACGGAAAGATTGTCGAGGGCGGAGGACTTTCCGCACTGAGAAGACGGATTGAAAAAAACAACGGAAATATGACTGTGCAAAGCTTCCCTTGCTTTGCGCTCACTGTTTACCTGAAGGATGATGAGCAATGATAAATGTAATGATAGTCGAGGATCAGAAAATGATCCGAAGCCTTCTGGAAAGCTATATAAACAAAGAGGAGGGCTACCGTATCGCCGCCTCGATCGCAGGAGCAAATCAGGCTCCCGAAATCTGCGAAACTGTTCAGATAGACCTTATTCTGATGGACGTGCAGACAGAGCACCGTGAAAACGGTCTGACGGCGGCAAACAAAATCAAGCAGAAAAATCCGTCGATTAAAATAATCGCCGTGACCTCGCTTCTGGATTTTGAGGTGCTGAAAAAAGCAAAATCCTGCTCGGTTGACAGCCTGTGGTACAAGGATGCCGATGAGGACACGCTGATGGACATTGTGCGCCGCACGGTTGCGGGAGAACGGATCTTTCCAGACGCTCCGCCCGTGGTGGAGATCGGCACTGCCAAAAGCACGGAGTTCACAAAAACCGAGCTGATCGTTCTCAGGTATCTGGTTAAGGGAATGTCGTACAGCCGTATTGCAAAGGCTATGGGAATTGGGGTCACGACCGTCAAATACCATGTGACGAATATGCTCCGCAAAACAAATTTTGAAAATAAGCTTCAGCTCGCCCTTGCGGTCAGCGATAATAAAATGATCGCAGACCTTGCCGATGACGAATGATAACAAAGCGTCCGTATCCGATTACGGGCGCTTTTTTAGCCTGTTAATACATATTATTTTTGAAAAACCTATACTTTTGTAGGGGGCAGGAAGTCCCGAAAAGAAGTAAAATCATTCTGAGGGAAGTTTCTTTATCTTTCCTTATATCAAGTTAAGTTAGAGAAAGGGAAGGTGATTTAATTGAGAAGAATTGTGCTTGATATGCAGTGCAAAATGTTTGCGGATGCGATTTCAAAAGCCCTGACCGACAGCGATCCCGATTTTTCCATCCGCTTCACCGAATCGCCCGACGACACGGCGAATGTTTGCAAATCAAGCCGAGCATACGCTCTGATAATGGAGGTCACGGGGTATAATCCTCGGTCTTTAAAGGAGAGATTGTTACTCTGCAACGAGGTGAAAAGGAAAAGCCCCGAATGTAAGGTGGTTTTCCTTGTTGATGAAAAAGCGGATACCAATCTTGCAGGAGAGGTCAGGCAGGCAAAGAAGGACGGATTTATAGACAATTTTATCTACGGATCGGTTTCGCCGACATATCTTTCGGCGGTAATTGATACCCTGTAAACCAGGTGTTGAAATGAAAAGATTTACGAAAATTATAACAGCTTGTGCGCTGACTGCAAGTGTTGCCCTGACGGTCGGCTGTACGGCGGAAAAAGAGCCTGAACCCGTGAGCACAACAACAAGCACAACGGCTTCACAGCTTCAGAGGGCAACAACGGCGAAAGAAAGCTCTCTTTCACAGCTTCGCAAAACAATAGAAGCGGAGGACGGCAAGGTTGGAGTGGCTTTTATCGGCTATCTGAATGAGGAGTCAACCAAAGGCAAGATACTTGATTTTGTCAGGGAAAGTGCCTGCGGAAAGAAGTATGATTTTCTCTGCGAGGTTTCCGAGAAGAACATTGTTGACGCTTACGGATACGAGGTTTATGCAATAGTTCCGGAAAGCGAAAAAGGAACCGTGACGATCTACGAGGCGGAAATGACCGAGGACGGAGAATACAAGGATCTCAGAGACCGTACGCTATATAAGGGCAAACCCGGTGAGCCTGTTATTCTGAAATGCAATATCAGCGAGGTTTATTCAAACGCTCTGGTCGTGTCGGTCGAGAATAACGAGATAACCGAATTCAGACCGAGCCTTTCCATGAGGGACGGTCACCTTGCATCGGTTCAGGGCTGTTACGATTTTTCGGTTTATGAGAATTAAAATGAAACGAAAACAATCGGTACAAGGATAAATAAAAAAGCAGAAAAACCCGAAAGGAGCAGTTTTTATGGGATTGATTAAAGCAGGTGCGGGAGCTCTCGGCGGAGTTCTTGCGGATCAGTGGAAAGAATTTTTCTACTGCGACGCTCTTCCGAACGATGTGCTGATGAGAAAAGGTCAGAAGCAGATCAGCGGACGCAGCTCAAACACTAAAGGAAATGACAATATCATCTCAAACGGATCGGGAATTGCGGTTGCAGACGGTCAGTGTATGATTATTGTCGAGCAGGGCAGGATCGTTGAGGTCTGCGCCGAGCCGGGTGAGTTTACCTACAATAGCTCGACCGAGCCGAGCATTTTCAGCGGTAAATTCGGTGACAGCCTCAAGGATTCATTCAAAACCTTCGGCAAGAGATTTACCTACGGCGGAGACACAGCCAAGGATCAGAGGGTTTATTACTTCAACACCAAGGAGATCCTTGACAATAAATTCGGTACGGCAAACCCGATTATGTTTGAGGTTGTAAACAAGCGTATCAACATGAGCAGAACAGTTCAGGTGAGATGCAACGGCGTATATACATACGTTATCACCGATCCTTTGCTTTTCTATACAAGGCTTTGCGGCAACGTTGCCGACGAGTTCACAAGGGATCAGATAGACAGTCAGCTCAAGACTGAGTTTGTTGACGCACTTCAGCCTGCTTTCGGCGCTCTTGCAGAGCAGGAGCTCAGACCGGCGCAGATCCCTGCAAAGGCTAATGAGCTTAAAGCGGCGATGAACGAAGCTCTGAAACAGGAGTGGATAGAAAACAGAGGTATTTCGGTCGGCAAGATCGCTCTTAACCCGATCACCCTCACCGATTCGGATATGAAGAAGATAAACGAGATTGAGGACGCCGCAAGCGTCGGCTCAAATCCGTTTATGCTGGCAGGCAGAATGACGAACGCCACGGCAGACACAATGCAGACCGCCGCAGGAAATTCAGCAGGAGCTATGACAGGCTTCATGGGCATGGGTATGGTCGGTATGGGACAGGCAGGCGGCTTCGGCGCAGCTCAGAACCTCTATACTTTGGGACTGCAGCAACAGCAGATGGCTCAGCAACAGCAGGCAGCTCAGCAACCGCAGGCAGTTCAGCAACCGCAGGCTCCTGTTCAGAATACAGCAGATCAGTGGACCTGTCAGTGCGGAGCGACGGTTTCCGGTAAGTTCTGCCCCGAATGCGGAACAAAGAAGCCCGAACCCGTTCAGGCTGACGCATGGAAGTGCTCCTGCGGAGCAACGGTAACGGGCAAATTCTGTCCCGAGTGCGGCTCACCTAAGCCTGCCGAGGCAGAGGGCTGGACCTGCACCTGCGGAGCGGTTAACAAGGGTAAATTCTGCCCGAACTGCGGCGCAAAGAAGCCGGAGGGCGCACCGCTTTATCGATGTGACAAGTGCGGCTGGCAGCCGGAGGATCCTCACAATCCGCCGAAATTCTGCCCCGAATGCGGCGATGCTTTCGATGATAACGACAAGTCATAAGGGAGGACTGTTTATGAAAAAATTTATTGCAATTTGTGCCGCTGCCGTTATGCTTTTCAGCTTTGCGGCTTGCGGAAAGAGTGACAAAAAACCGGTTGACGATGTTACAACAACGACATCTGCTCCCGTAAAGCTTATAAGCAGTGAAAGCGGAAGAATAATGGCGGCAGAGCCTCCGACAGGCTGGAAGCTGGCACATTCAACTTCAAGCGATCAGCTCGTTTACTATTATTCCGGAGATCAGAATATTGCCGAAGAGGATGCCGACAGACTCTGGATAAATATTGACGAGTTTAACACTCCCGAGCAGATGATCGAGAAGCAGAAAGAAACAATGGATCAGATGCAGAAGACATATACCGTTGAAACGAAAAACATTGACGGAATAGAGTATAAGGCTCTTATCCCCGATTCGGATTTTAGCAGATTTTTCGGAACAAAGGACGGCGTAACCGTTTGCGTATCCGTAGATCAGGGTATCAATACGGAAGATCAGGCTGTAAAGACTATTATCGGCAGTATCAAGGTTTTACCTGAAAATTAAAGGAGGAAAATACAATGGGACTTTTTGATAAGAAATTTTGCGACATTTGCGGTGACAAGGTGAATATGCTCACTCAGCAGAAGCTTTCGGACGGTTTGCTCTGTTCCGACTGTAAGCACAAGTTAGGCTCTTTCACAAGCGGCTGGAAGCAGAGAAGCATTCAGGACATCAAGGCTCACCTTGAGCAGAGAGAGCAGAACAAGCAGAAATATCAGCAGTTCAACTGCTCGGCAACGGCAGGCAGTAATTACGATTCCATTCAGGTTGATTTCAACAACCGTTGGTTTATCTTTGCCATCAATAACAGAGATTACAAGAGCGGCAATCCGCAGGTGTTTGATTTCTCACAGCTTCAGGATTTCTGGATGGAGCAGGAGTACAGAACCCTCAGCGATGCCGATCATGACGGTATCCCCGATAACAGGGATAACTACGACAACAGACAGGGCGGTCATCAGACCACCTTTACCAATGTGATGAACAGTATTATGAACAACAATATGAACGCCTCTATGGTTAATGTTCCTCTTGCCGCTCAGCCGTTTATCCGCAACTCAAGCTCATACATCTCGTCAAGCGGTATCCGTGAGGTCAGCAACATCAAGGTTTGCTTCAGAGTAACGGATCCCTACATCACCGAGCCTATCAGCTTTGATACTTCGTCAAGCATTACCTCGGGCAATCAGATGGAGCTTATGAACGCATACGAAACAGGCGTACGCGTCATGCAGCTTTGCCAGCAGATTAAGCAGGGCGGCGCACCGATGAATCAGGGCTACGGTCAGCCTCAGGTGGGCGGTTATGCTCAGCCTCAGCAGGGCTACGGTCAGCCTCCGATGGGCGGCTATGCACAGCCTCAGTACGGTCAGCCCGTTCAGCAGGGTTACGCACAGCCTCAGTACGGTCAGCCCGTTCAGCAGGGTTATGCTCAGCCGATGCAGCAGCCCGTTCAGCAGCCTGTTCAGCAGGCGGCTCAGGGCGGAGCTTGGTTCTGCCCGAACTGCGGCACTCAGAATACATCTGCTTTCTGCACCGGATGCGGCGCACCTAAGGCATAAATATAGAAAATCAGGCAAAGGTTGATCCTCTTTATTTGTGTTAGGCCGACGGATTGACCTTTGCTTTGGCAATTTATAAACAGAAAGCGAGTGAAAGCTATGTCTGTAATACAGGAGTTCAAATGTCCGTGCTGCGGCGGTGCAATAGAATTTGACAGCAGTATTCAGAAAATGAAATGTCCTTACTGCGACTCTGAGTTTGATATGCAGGCTCTTGCGGACTATGACAATTCGTTGAGCGCAGAACAGACGGAAGAAATGGTTTGGGAAACCTCTGCCGGCACGGAATGGCAGGACGGGGAGACGGACGGTCTGAAAACCTATGTGTGCAAGTCCTGCGGCGGTGAAATTGTCGGAGATGAGACAACTGCGGCAACATCTTGTCCTTATTGTGACAACCCTGTTGTCCTGTCGGGACAGTTTACGGGGAACCTGAAGCCTGATTACGTTATCCCGTTCAAGCTGGATAAGAAGGCGACAAAAGAGGCGCTGAAGAACCATTACAAGGGTAAGAGACTTCTTCCGAAGGTATTTAAGGATGCAAATCATATTGATGAGATCAAGGGCGTTTACGTTCCGTTCTGGCTTTTTGACGCCGATGTAAATGCGAATATTACATACAAGGCTACAAGGACGAGAACCTGGAGCGACAGCAAATATGATTATACCGAGACTTCGTATTTTTCGGTTTACCGTGGCGGCTCGGTTGGATTTGAACGTGTTCCCGTTGACGGATCTTCAAAAATGGCGGACGACCTTATGGAGTCGGTAGAGCCTTTTGATTTTTCGGGTGCCGTTGATTTTCAGACTGCGTATCTTGCAGGTTATCTTGCGGATAAATACGATGTCAGCGCAGAGGAAAGCATCAAGCGTGCCAACTCAAGGATAAAAAGCAGTACCGAGGACGCATTCGCATCAACTGTTCAGGGATACACAAGCGTTTGTCCGGAAATGACGAATATTCAGCTCAACAACGGCAGAGCGAAATATGCCCTCTATCCCGTATGGCTTCTTAACACAACGTGGGATGGCAAGAAGTACACCTTCGCCATGAACGGACAGACAGGAAAGTTTGTCGGTAATCTGCCCATGGACAAAAGAAAACTGGCGGGCTGGTTTGCCGGACTGTTTGGAGCTGTCAGCGCGGCGGCATTCGCAGTTTTCTATTTGCTTTGGCTGATGTAGGAGGTGGAGTGAATGACAAAACGTATTTTTGCTTTATTGATCGCATTCGTTTTATGCCTTGTGATGAGCGTGACTGCGTTTGCGGCGAATACGGAAATTCAGTATGTTTCCGATGACTCCGAAATGTATCTGGACGCCACTTCACTTGAGAAGCTGAACGGCTATGCGGAGTTTCTCTCCGACGAGGTTGGCGTTGATATTATATTTGTATACACTCATATCACGGATTTTGAAGAGTGTATAAAGTCGCTCCCTCTGGGCAAAAGACAGGAAAAGATTATTATGATCGAGGACGAGGAAAGCTGGGATCTCTTTACTTTCGGAGAGATCGGGAAAGATTTCAGCGAAGATGATGTTTCCACTGCCAGAGACGCATACAATGCGCCCGACACCTTTTCCGACAGCGTAGCCTCTTATATTAAGGCAACGGCAAAGCTTGTTGCTCAAAAGAAGGGCAAAACAGTCAGCTTTGCGGAAGGAGAGAACAGCTTCGATCCTTTAACCACTAAGACAGGCCCGAACAATACTATTATATTGGATAGGCCCGACAGAATGGTTGATATGGCAGACGTTCTTTCTTCGTCTGAGGAAGCAGAACTCAGAACAAAGCTGAACGAGCTGAGTGAAAGAGGCGGAATTGATGTTTCCGTTGT
>JAXJRE010000045.1:0-21780 GCA_036310785.1 Acutalibacteraceae bacterium | reverse complement strand
GCTCATAGGCAAGCTGTACCGTTCCGCTCTCCCTGTAATTGCCGGCGTGCGGCAGGAGAGAATACGTGAAGATGTGCTCGCCCTTGTCAGCGTCGGGATCGGGCGATGTTGCACACTTGAAAAGTGAAAGCTTCATCGTGCCGTTGTCAATATTGTGACCGTACTTGCAGTCGTTCAAAAGGCTCACGCCGTATCCGTAGTCGGAATAGTCCATATACTTGTGTCCGCAGACCTCAAACTTCGCCGCATCCCAGCTTGTATTCTTGTGAGCCGGGCGTTCAACCGAGCCGAACTGAATTTCGTAAGTCACCTTGTCCGAATTGACGTCAACGTCAAACGCCGCCTTGAGCATAAGGTGTTCCTGATGCCAGTCTGCATGGGTATCGAAATCAATTCTTGCGCTGTTGTCGTAGAACCAGATCTTCTGACAGAATTCCGACTTGTAGAACTTTCTTCTGACCTCAAAACCGAAGCGTGCGCCCTCGTCGATAAACTCAACGGACGAAACATCGTTGATCTCATATTTCTTTTCGGTATAGTAGTTTGAAAGCTCCCATGCGTCGTATGCGTAGGGGTAGTCCTCGAATGCCTCGATGTAGTTTCCTCTGCCGCCCTCACGCAGGACTTCACGGTCGTTCACCTTGTCGTAAAGACGTGTGATTACATATTCATCATTGAACTCAACGATATAATTTGAAGTTTCAAGACGTTTGCCGTCAAGCGTATATGATGATTTATATTCGTCAAGATTAACAACCTTATATCCCTTTGCCGGGATACCGTTCACACGGTAGGTCTTGCCCTGATAATTCACAAAGCCGTTATCCGTGAACGAGTTCGGGTTGAATACAACCACTCCGCCCTCGGTCTTGATATTCGATATTATGCTATCATATGCCGCAGTCTCGGCATTGTGACCGATTTCGGCAATTTTTGCATAGTCCCTGTCGCACTGCTCGTAAACCGAATGAATGGACGAGCCGGGAATAATATCGTGGAACTGGTTGAGAAGTATGCACTCCCAGCCCTCGTTAAGCTTCTCCTGCGGATACTCAGCTCCCGTCAGCCTTGAAGCCATTGCGCTGACCGCCTCGGCATTCTGATAAAGGAACTCGCTCTTTCTGTTGTTCTTCTTGTTCTTCGCCTGAGAGGTGTAGGTTCCTCTGTGGAATTCAAGATAAAGCTCGCCCGACCATTTCGGAAGTCTTCTGCTTCCCTCGATTTTGCTTTTAAGTCTGTCAAGAAATTCGCTTGCAAACTCCCACTTAGGCTGAGGACAGTCCGCAACGCCGTATTTCAGACGGTTAAGAATTTCAATGTTTTCGTCAGTCGGTCCGCCGCCGCCGTCACCGTAACCGAACGGCATTATAACCTCGTCGGAAAGCTCTTTCTGACTGAATCTCTCGTATGTTCCCTTGAGATAGGAGGCTCTGAGCATCGGAGTATAGGTTGAATAATATCCGTCAAGCTCGCCTTTCTCGTTAAGCTCGTTTGCGGTCAGGAAATATGAGAACACCTCGGAGCCGTCGATACCTTTCCACATAAAAGCGTCATAGGGCATTTTATTGCTCTCGTTCCAGCCGATTTTTGACGTAACGAATTTATCAATTCCGCTTTTCTTCATAATCTGAGGCATAGCCGCACTGTAACCGAAAACATCGGGAAGCCAGATTATTTTATTGTCAACGCCGAATTCATTCTTGAAAAATCTTTTGCCGAAAAGCACCTGACGGACAAGGCTTTCGCCGCTTGTAAGGTTGCAGTCAGCTTCAAGCCACATTGAACCCTCAAGCTCAATACGCTTTTCCTTGACAAGACGTTTGATCTCCTCAAACATCTCGGGACTTTCCTCCTTGAGATATTTAAGAAGCTGAGGCTGACTCGACATAAACTTGTAGTCGGGGTATTTCTTCATCATTTCGATAACGCTGCCGAAGGTGCGCTGAACCTTTTCTCTCGTCTGGTCAAGAGTCCAGAGCCATGCAACGTCAATGTGAGTGTGTCCGACACAGCTGACTTTGATCTTATTATCGTGGCAGTATTTGCCGTAAAATTCGGTCATAAGGTATTCGTTCGCCGCATCGACAGACGCAAGGAACTCCTCCGACATGGGAGCGCACCAGTTGAGGAGATTGAGGGCGTTGTTCAGGTACTCTCTGACATCCGCAAAAACCTTCGACTCCTTGTCGGAATAGTACAGCACCCTGTAAGGCGCTTTAATATTGTAATAAAGCTTCTCGACCTCACGGTTAAACTCGCAAAGCTGAACATAAAAATCCGTCCTTTTTCCTGCAGGCACGGAATAGGCATAGATATGTATATCATAGCTATCCTTTGAGCCGTCGAGTTTTAAGTATCTGTGGTTGCAGTCAATACCTCGAATGAGCTTACCGTCAACATAGATCAAGAACTGCGGATTCCAGTCCTGTCCGCGAACATCGGTTGCCGCCACATAAAGCTCAAGATCCTTGCCTCTCATCTCGGTCGGGATTTCAATATGCTTAAAGAACCACCTGTGCTCCTCAGGCTTCATGCCCCAGCGTTCGGCCTCGCCGAATTCACGCCAGTCTCCGTCCGAGAGAGAGGGAACTTCATTCCCCTTTTTGTATCCGCACTCCGTCGTTTTCCAGCCTGTTACGCTGAGCCTTACGGGAGTGATGTATTTTTCGATTTGTTTCAGGATCTCCCCGATCCTCTTGTCCAGAAAATTGTTCATGCTTTGCTCCGTTCAATTATTTTATAAAGTTTATTTATTTCATCCGACTTTGAAAAATCGGAAGATTTTAAAGTTTTAATGATATTTTGTTTAAGCTCCTCGTCACCGATAAAGTTCGTCAGAGCCTTTGCGAATTTCTCATTTTCAAGCGGAGCGATAACTCCGTTCACTCCGTTTTCAATCTGACTTGAAGCGGTTGCGTAGTCGGCTATCACAACGGGTTTGCCGAGGATCAGCGCCTCGTTGACCGTTACGGCATTCCCCTCATAGCGTGACGGCTGAACGTAGATATCGCAAGCCTTAAAATACGGGTAAGGGTTTGTTTTCTTTCCGAGCAGGATAACCCTGTCACCCATTCCAAGCTCTTTGATTTTACTTTTTATCAGCTCTTCATCGGGGCCGTAGCCGATTATATACCACTTGACCTTTTCCGTCATCGAACAAATCGCAGGCACATTGTCGAAATTTTTAGCGTGGCAGTATCTTCCGATGGAAAGAAGCTTGACATTGCCGTCATCGGGCATTTCCTCCCCGACAGTAAATTCCTCCGCCTGTTTTTTTATGAAATCGGCAGGGTGAATATTTTCTATCACCGTTATTCTGTCGCCGAGAGTCGGAAACCTCTTTGCAAAAGCCTCCTTAACGCTCGGTGAAACGGCAATCAGACCGTCATACTTCGACCACATCTCAAGCTCCGAGTCAAAGTCGATGTCAATATAGGAATAGTCGGTGTGTATCCATGCGATTTTTTTCTTCGCCGTTGTTTTCTCAGCCGCAAAATAGTGCGGAGTGAGAAAGCTTATCACAAGATCGTATTCCTTTTCCGATATTGTGGGCATATATCTCGAAGTGTACTTGTGGCTGTAATTCAGAATTACATATTCGCCGTTTTTCAAGCCGTGAGAGTCGGTATAATCGGCGGCCTTTTTCTTTCCGATAACTCTGCCCAGAGCAACGGGAAGCGCACCCTTTTTGACGACCTCGGTAATCGGAACGGCAAGTGACGCATAATTTTTATTTTCAGGCAGAAGCTTGACCTCTTTCGGGATATAATCCATCAGCTCGCCCGTATGCCTGAGCAGGAAAAGCTCAACGTTATAACGGCTGAAATCAAAAGCATTGAGCAGACCGAGCAAGGCTCTTTCCGCGCCGCCGATCTCCATACAATGACTGACAATCAGTACGTTTTTCATACCCGTCCTCCGCCGTAAAAAATAATTCCTGAAAATATTATTATAATTATACTTATTATGTTCTTTAAAGTCAATGAATGTTTCGACATATTTCAAAAAAATTCTTCGTTTTGCCTTTGATAAAGAATTTTGGGTTTACTAAAGAAATTTCTTTGGGATTATAACTCAAAAATTGAAATATCGGACTGCAAAAACATTGACTTTTTTCATTGATTTTGATACTATAAATTGATTTAGATTTTTAAACAAAGGATGTATCGTATGCTTTTGGAAAAGACAGTTCACATTCCCGATCTGGGAGACATCGGCGCAGACAGCGGATTTCACGTTCTCAACTCCACCGAGGACGGCAAATTCACCGTCGGCAAGAACGGCGTAGTCGATATCGTTTCGACAGGTGACAGCAAGGTTGAGTTCGTTTCTTTCGGCTCTCACACTCTCGCCTGCGTAAAATCCGCAATCGCTTATCCCGTTTATTATCCCGTTGCGCCCGTTTCGCTCGAAATGCCTGTCAAGGCGGTTCTCATGGATCTTGACGGCACAACGGTCAGAAGCGAAGAATTCTGGATCTGGATCATTCAGATGAGTATTGCAAGCCTCCTCGGCAACCCCAAGTTTGAGCTTGAGGAAGCCGACCTCCCGTTCGTTTCCGGACATTCGGTTTCCGAGCATCTGCAATACTGCATTGATAAATATTGTCCCGGCGCATCGCTTGACAAGGCTCGTGATTTCTACTTTGAGCACACTCACAGGGAGATGGAGGAGATCATGGCAGGCAGAGGCAAGGACGGTGCATTCACCCCGACGGTCGGCGTTAAGGATTTCCTTTATGAGCTGAAGTCGATGGGCGTTAAGATCGGACTTGTTACCTCGGGACTTTATGAAAAGGCATGGCCGGAAATTCTTTCCGCATTCAAGACGCTCGAAATAGGCGATCCCAAGGATTTCTACGACGCTATAATTTCCGCAGGCTTCCCGCTTAGAAAAGGCTCTGTCGGCACACTCGGCGAGCTTTCACCCAAGCCGCACCCGTGGCTTTATTCCGAGACCTCGATCGTCGGACTCGGCGAGGCTTTCGCAGACCGCAATCATGTTGTCGGCATTGAGGACAGCGGCGCAGGCGTATGCTCCGTCCGTCTTGCAGGCTACACAACTATCGGTATCGCCGGCGGTAACATCGTTGACAGCGGCACAAAGGCTGTTTGCAGCTACTATGAAAACAGCTTTGAAGATATATTAAAAATTATAAAGGGCTGATTTAATTGAAAAAGTTCAATTCCGAAAAAATCGTTCATGCAATGAGCTTTGCGCTCTTCGTCCTTATGCTGACGGAGGCATACATCGTTCACGAAGATGAGATCAAGGAAAGCATCAGCAGACTTAAAGCAATCATTGAAAGCAAAAAAGGAGAACAGACAGATGGACAACAAACCGCAGAAAATTAACTGCCATTTTATCTCCAACACCCATTGGGACAGAGAATGGCGTTTTTCGGCAAGAAGAACTCAGTATATGCTCGGCTATATGCTCGATATGCTGATGGACATTCTTGAAAAATATCCCGAATACAGACATTTCCACCTCGACTCTCAGACTATGCCCGTTCAGGACTATCTTGAAGCCTATCCCGAAAAGAGAGAGCTTTTCAAGAAGTATGTTTCCGAGGGCAGAATAGGTGTAGGCCCGTGGTTCTGCCTGCCCGACGAATTCACCGTCGGCGGAGAGTCGCTTATCCGTAACCTCCTGCTCGGTCACAGAATCGGCAAGGAAATGGGCGGTATCAGCAAGACCGGCTATTCACCGTTCGGCTGGGGACAGATTTCTCAGCTTCCGCAAATCTATGCAGGCTTTGACATTCACTTTGCCTCGTTCTACCGAGGAATCAACGAATACTGCGCTCCGAAATCGGAGTTTTTCTGGGAAAGTCCCGACGGAACGAGGATTTACGCTTCACGTCTCGGCAAGCGTCCTCGTTACAATATCTGGTACATAGTTCAGCGTCCTGTTTTCTACAATCAGCAGAACGAGAACAACCGTGATATGGTCTGGAACGACAACAACGGTATTTTCAAATTCATTGACTCCGAGAATAAAAATCTCGACTATCAGTACGCACATCCTTTCTACGAGTATCACAAGGAGAACATCAAGCCCCGTGCCGATCAGGCAATCAAGGAGCAGGATAACGACTGGACAACCTCTCACCGTTTCTGGTCGCTCGGTCACGATTCCTCCTGCCCCGACGCCCGTGAGGTTGAGATGATTAAGGATCTTGACGAGGCTCTCCCGAACGCTACGGTTTACCACAGCTCACTCAAGGAGATGGAGCAGGGCATCATCGACGAGTTTGATCCCAACTCTCCCGTTCTCAAGGGTGAAATGCGTGATCCTTACACAAAGGGCAGCGTCAGCAGTATGATGGGCTGGATCATTTCCGCCAGAACCTACATCAAGCAGGCGAATTTCAAGACGGAAACTCAGCTTCAGAATTACGCCGAGCCTATGGCTGTTTTTGCGGCTCTTTGCGGCGCACCGTATCAGAAGAATTTCATCGACCTTTCATACAATTATCTGCTTCAGAATCACGGTCACGACAGCATCGGCGCCTGCGGACGAGATGTTGTTTATGAGGACGTTATCTCCCGTTACAGACAGTCTCAGCAGCTTTCAAACTGCGTATATGAGCGTGCATTTATGGACGTTGCAGGCGACATCAAGCTTGACGGCTTCAGCCGTGACGACGCCGCTGTTGTCGTATTCAACCCTGCTCCGTTCAAGAGAAGCGAGCCTGTTAAGATCACGGTTGAAATCCCTGCGGAGTGGAAAGCGGACAGCTTCAAGATCACCGATCCCGACGGCGAAGCTGTCACATATCAGGTGATCACCACAAACAAGCACTCCGCTCAGATCATTCAGAACCCGAACGATGTTGCAAACGTTCTTCACACTCAGCAGTACACAATTGAGCTTGATGTCAAAGACATTCCCGCAATGGGTTACAAGACCTTCAAGCTCCAACCTCTCTACAACGTCCGTGCGACAACTCCGAAAACCATGCTCAAGAGAGATCAGGTTATGGAGAACGAATACCTCAGAGTCACCTTCAACTCCAACGGCACCTACAACGTTCTTGACAAGGAGAACGGCAAGAGCTACGAGGGACTCGGCTACTTCAAGGATACGGGCGAGATCGGCAATCCCTGGGAGCATTTCACTCCCGAAAACGACGAGACATTTACAACTCTTAATGAGAACGCAAAGATCACACTCCTCCACGAGGGCGAGCTTGCCGTATCATACAAGGTCGCAATCAACTGGGCTCTTCCCGAGGGAAGAAATCCCGACGAAAAGACACGTTCAAAGCATCTCAATCCCTGCAAGATAGAAAGCATTATCACCCTCAAGAAAGGCTCACGCTACCTTGAGGTTGAAACGACGATCGACAATCAGTCCGAGGATCACTATCTTCAGGTTGCTTTCCCGACCGATATCAAGGCGGAATATTCCTACGCTCAGGGACAGTTCGACGTTGTTAAGCGTCAGATTGCAAAGCTTGACTACTCACTCTATGACGAGATCCCGATGACGGAACAGCCGATGAACTCCTTCGTTGATGTTACAGACGGCAAGGTCGGTGCAGCTCTCCTCAACACAGGTCTCAAGGCATATGAAGCCTCCGACGACGAGTGCGGTACGGTTTACCTTTCGCTTCTTCGTGCATTTCCGCTTCGCATCTGCGTAACCTCCGATATGCAGGATTACAGCTCCAGCGACAAGGGCTCGCAGTGCATCGGCAAGAACACCTACCGTTACGCTTTTATGCCGCATAAGGGCGACTGGGAAGAGGGCAATGTCTGGGGCGAAAGCGAAAGATTTAACCTTGCTTTCGGTGTTGCACAGCTTGCTCCGACAGACCACGGCAAGAACGGTCTTGTTCATTCCTTCCTTGAGCTTGGCACAGAGAAGCTCAACGTCAGCGGTATCAAGCAGAGCGAGGACGGCACAGGCTATGTTGTCCGTCTGTTCAACCCGTCGGACAAGACTGTCAAGACCACAATCCGTCTTAACGGCGGCATTGCTCCTATCGAAAAGACTCAGTCACCTGTCGAAAGACAGCAGGCAGAGTTTGAGCTTCCCGAATATTCGGGCAAGAAGTGGAGCGAGATTAAGCTCGTCAGCCTTGAGGAAAAGGATGTTGCTCCCCTCACGGTCAACGAGGACGGCTCGGCTGACTTTGAGATCACAGGCAAAAAGATTCTCACAATCAAATTTGTCGGCTAAAAACCATAACAGTAATAACCGCTTCCCCGAAACTATCGGGAAAGCGGTTAATTTTTTCGTCCGAAGATTTATATATAATAATCTTATATTAAAGATCAAAACAGTATTTCCTTTGAGGAAAGCTCCGATATGAGTACACCGCAGTAAGACAAAACCCCGAAAGAGGATATCTTTCGAGGTTTGATATAATCTGTATCTGATTATCTCTTGCTGAACTGTCGCAGCGTTAAGAAAACAGTCCGGTGGACTGTTTTTAGTCTGCGACCGCAGCGGCTACGCCGCGAGGACACCGCAGTAAAACAAAACCCCGAAAGAGAATATCTTTCGAGGTTTGATATAATCTGTATCTGATTATCTCTTTGAGAACTGCGGTGCACGGCGAGCGCCTTTGAGACCGTACTTCTTTCTTTCCTTCATTCGAGGATCACGAGTGAGGAAGCCTGCCTTCTTGAGAGTTGCACGGAGCGACTCGTCATACTGAAGGAGAGCTCTGGAAAGACCGTGACGGATAGCACCTGCCTGACCGGTAACGCCGCCGCCGTTTACACGGCAAACGATGTCGAACTTCTCGGTTGTGCCTGTAAGCTCGAGAGGCTGACGAACGATAAGCTTGAGTGTCTCAAGTCCGAAGTAATCATCAATATCTCTGTCGTTGATGGTTACCTTGCCCGTACCTGCATAAACACGAACACGAGCGACTGATTTCTTTCTGCGGCCTGTGCCGTAGAAATAAGGATTAGAATCGTACATTATTGTTGCCTCCCTTCATTAAAATGCCCACTCTTCGGGCTTCTGTGCGGCATGCTTGTGCTCTGCGCCTGCATATACACGAAGTCTTGTGAGTGCTTCACGTCCGATTACTGTGTCGGGGATCATACCCTTAACAGCCTTCTCAACGGCGAAAGTCGGCTTTGTACGCATAAGGGTGCTGTACTTAACCTTCTTCATGTTGCCGATGTAACCGGTGTGATGATAATACATTTTCTGATCGAGCTTGTTGCCTGTGAGGACAACCTTCTCAGCGTTGATTATGATAACGTGATCACCGCAGTCTGCATGAGGAGCAAACTGAGGCTTATGCTTACCGCGAAGAAGAACCGCAGCCTCAGCCGCAACACGGCCGAGCGGCTTTCCCGCTGCGTCAAGCACATACCACTTGCGGACGATGTCGCCCGACTTAGGCATATAAGTTGACATAAACTTACCTCCAAATAAATTTTTACTGCTCGAATATATTAACACAAGCTTGCCGAGCTGTCAAGACTTTTTTCCCGATTTTTTAATTTATCATTCACGAAGTCTCAAATGCTCGTTTTTTCTCTGTTTTTCGTATAATTATCTCGTTAATAATTCATAAAAATTTTTTCATAAAAACAGCGTACCGAGCAGATCGGCACGCTGTATTCTTATTCTTTTTCCTTATCCTTGTATCTGTAGCCTTTTCTGTCGTCGTCATCTTCCTCATCGTCGTTTTCCTCGACGGGAAGAATTTCAACTCTGACTTTCTCAATACGCCTGTTTTCAACCTCAAGAACGGTGAACTTGATGTTCTCGAACATAACCTCGCTATGTTCTCCCTCCTTGGGAAGATAGCCGAGACAGCTTATTATATATCCTGCTACGGTGTCGTAGTCGCCCTCGGGAAGCTCCTTGCCGATTATCTCGTCAAGCTCGTCAATATCCGTTAAGCCGTCAATCGTAAACGTGGTTTCGTTGATCTTGGAGATTTCCTCCTCCTCGTCGTCGTATTCGTCCTGAATATTGCCGACGATCGCCTCAACGATATCCTCAAGGGTTACGATGCCCGCCGTTCCGCCGTATTCGTCAACAACGACAGCCATCTGAGTGTGTTTGCCCGTCATTTCCTTGAACAGGTCGCCGCAGCTCTTGGATTCGGGAACATACATCGGATCACGCATAATCAGTTTCATTGCGTTTTCCGGCAGATCCGTTCCTATATATCTGAGCAAGTCCTTAACATAAATGATACCGATTATGTTGTCGGGATCATCGTCAAAAACGGGGATTCTCGAATATCCCGATTCAATGGCAGTCTGAACAACCTCTGTCAGAGGATCGTTCACATCAACCGCCGTCATATCGGTTCGGTGAGTCATAATATCGCCTGCGTCAAGGTCGTCAAACTCGAAAATGTTGTTTATCATTTCCTTCTGAACGTCCTCGATAACTCCCTTTTCGCCGCCGACATCGACCATCATTCTGATCTCTTCCTCGGTCAGCGTTTCCTCATCGGCATGGGGATTGAAGCCGAAAAGTCTTACCATTGCGTTTGTAGAAACGGAAAGCACCTTGACGAACGGGGCAAAAATCTTTGAAAAGAAAAGCAGTATTCCGACAATTTTAAATGATATCTTTTCGGGTGCCTGCATTGCGATCTTCTTGGGTGTCAGTTCGCCGAGGACGAGGGAAAAATAAGACATAATAATGGTGATAAGCACAATCGAAATTCCGCTCACCACGCTTGCACCGAGAGCTTTGTAAACCGCTGTGCCCTCAAGAGCACGAACAATCATATCTGCAAAGGTCTGCGACGCACTCGCAGAGGTAAGGAATCCGGCAAGCGTAACGCCGATCTGTATGGTTGACAGAAACTTGCTGGAGTTTTCCGTCAGCTTAACGACCTGCTTCGCTTTCTTGTGGCCGTCCTCCGCCATTTTTTCTATCTTATTGTCGTTGAGGGATATTATGGCTATTTCACTCATTGCAAAAAATGCGTTGACTAAAATAAGTAGTAAAAGTAAAATCAGCTTGAGAATAATCCCACCCGGGTCATCCATTGTGGACTAACTCCTTTCGTATTTAAAAAAATTTTAATTATTATATCACAATATAAACAATTAGTCAACCTCCGCCATTTTATCCTTGTAAATTTTATTGATTTATTATATAATTATATGAAAAGGAGGCGGTTCAATGTCAATACCCTTGGCTCAACAGCTCAGACCGCAGACGCTCGATGAGGTAGTCGGTCAGCGGCATCTGATCGGCGAAAACAAGCCGCTGAGGAACATAATAGAATCAGGCGAACTGCCGAATATGATATTCTACGGTCCGTCGGGAGTCGGCAAAACGACCGTCGCTTCAATCATTGCAAAGGCAACGGACAGGAAGCTCTGCAAGCTCAACGGAACGACCGCAGGCACGGCGGATATCAAGGCCATCGTGGCTCAGCTCGATACCTTTGAAGCGCCGAACGGGATTCTGCTCTATCTTGACGAGATCCAGTATTTCAACAAAAAGCAACAGCAAACCCTGCTTGAATATATCGAAGTCGGCTCGATAACGCTGATCGCCTCAACGACCGAAAATCCGTACTTCTATGTCTACAACGCAATTCTCAGCCGTTCCACCGTTTTTGAATTTAAGGCGGTTGAGCCGTCGGAGATTGTGCCGGCGGTCAATCGGGCTTTCGGATATCTCGAAGAAAAGCGTGGATTGAAATTCAGCGTTGACGAAGCGGCGATAAAGCACATTTCCACGGCCTGCGGTGGTGATGTCCGCAAGGCGATCAACTCGGTTGAGCTTTGCGCCCTTTCAACAAAGCCCGATGGAAACGGTGTTATACATATCACGGCAGAAGCCGCCCGTGAGCTTACACAGCGAAGCGCAATGAAATATGACCGTGACGGCGACGAACACTATGACATTGTTTCCGCTTATCAGAAATCTATGCGCGGCTCAGATCCCGACGCCGCTTTACACTATCTTGCACGGCTTCTTGACGCAGGCGACCTGCCCTCGGCTTGCCGCAGACTGATGGTATGCGCCTGTGAGGACGTAGGCCTTGCCTATCCGATGATAATACCGATTGTCAAAGCGGCGGTCGATGCGGCGATGATGGTTGGACTTCCCGAGGCAAGAATACCTCTTGCCGATGCGGTCGTCCTCGTCTGCACCTCACCAAAATCGAATTCCGCATACAACGGAATTAACTCGGCGATGTCGGATATTCAAAAAGGTAAAAGCGGACCTATTCCCCGTCAGCTTCAGAACAAGCATTTTGACGGTGAGGACAACCCGAACAAGGGACAGTTTTACATCTATCCCCACGACTACGAAAATCATTGGACATATCAGCAATACCTGCCCGACGCAATAAAGAACGCAAAATATTATGAGTTCGGCGACAACAAAATGGAACAGGCCGCCAAAGCGTATTGGGATAAGGTCAAAGGGAAAAAATGAAAAAGGTGGCGATCGCTTAGTGCGACAGCCACTTTTTTATATATCGTCCGAAAACAACTCGTCAAACGGAACGTTCAGAATTTTGCATATTTTATAAATGTTTTTTGCATTGGGCATAGCTGTTCCCTTTTCATAATGTGCTATCGCAGAACGGTCAAGCTTCAATTCGTCGGCAAGCTGTTGTTGACTTAGTCCGCTCTTTTTTCTTGCTGCCTTGAAATTTTCCGAAAAGCTCATTATATTCTCCTCCAAAAACAAAAAGTGCGCAGCCGAAGCCACGCACAAAAAACACACGGCTCCGTTGCTGCGACGCTAACATACCAACACTGCAAGTAAGTGAAAGCTGAGCCTGTGTTTTTATCAATAATAAAAACACAACCTCACAGCATTGGTATTTAATTTAGCGTCGCAAATTGATTATATCATCATTGCAAGAAAAAATCCAGTAGATTTTTTATGTTAAAAATTATTCTTCAATCGCACACATTAGACTTTAGATATTAGATGATAAAACTATAAAACTTGATGAAATTATTCAAGGCTTCCCCTTGAGGGGAAGCTCCGCCGAAGGCGGTGATGAGGTGGATAAAGTTTGATGAAATTAAACACACCTCATCCGTCACAACCTGCGGTTGCGCCACCTTCCCCTCAAGGGGAAGGCAAAATAGACTTTAGATTTTAGGCATTAGACTTTAGACGAGAAAAAATAAAAGTTTGCATCAACCATATAAGTCTCCACTTACAAAAGAAATTTTAATAACGTAAAAAATCAAGCCCGTCGGTTAATTCCCGATGGGCTTGCTGAATTTATTCAGTTTTACGGCAACGAAACATAGTCGAGGGGATCGACCGTGTCTCCGTAGTATCTGATCTCAAAATGGAGATGAGGTCCCGTTGACCAGCCTGTACTGCCGACCTTGGCGATTATCTGACCTCTCTTAACATACTGGCCTCTGGAAACAAGAAGCTGACTGCAATGGCCGTAGAGCGAAGAATATCCGCCGCCGTGGTCAATGATGATATAGTTACCGTAGCCTGTGCCGCTCTCGCTTTCAAGCGAAGAAAGAATGACCGTACCGT
This sequence comes from Acutalibacteraceae bacterium, assembly GCA_036310785.1. Classification (GTDB taxonomy): domain Bacteria; phylum Bacillota; class Clostridia; order Oscillospirales; family Acutalibacteraceae; genus CAG-488. The sequence continues at coordinate 8,304 of JAXJRE010000045.1, read as the reverse complement.
CTTTCGTTGCAATTATATTCTTGCCGTAAGCGTCGCTCATTGAAATATCAATTCCGCTGTGGTACTTATATTCGCCCGTGATCGGGTGATAACGGTAGCCGTAATAAGAGCTGAGATAAACTCCGCTGTACGGAAGCGGCCACGCAAATCCGCTCGAGCTGACATTGGAGCTCATACTTCCGTTACTGCTGCTGCCCGACGAACCGCCCGAAGACTGGTTGGCGTTGGAAATAGCCTGCTTGATTTCACGGTCAAGTCGCTCCATCTCTGAGGTGTATTCGCTTATTGAAACCTTGAGATCCTGAGTCTGAGCGTTCAAAGCCTTGAGCTTAGCTTCAACCTCCTCGGTTTTCTCCTTGATCGTGTTGTGGGTTGCGGTCAGGTCGTCCTCAGTCGCCTGAAGATCGGCTCTCTTGCTTTCAAGCTCCGTCTTTTCTTTCTGCAGGGCGGATTTCTTTTCTTCAAGCTCCTCCTGCATCTTCTTGATTTCGTCTATCTCATTCTTGAGCTTGTTTACAAGATCCTGATCGTTCTCGGTAACGCGACGGAACATTTCAAGACGGTTGAGAAAACTCGACAGATCCGATGAAGACATAAAGATCTCAAGAACAGAGGTCTCGCCCGCCATATAGTTAGCTCTCATTCTGTCGCAGAAAAGCTCGACCGTGTCGTCAATCTCTTTATCCTTTGCGGCAATCTTTGCGTCAAGCTCCGCAATCTCATTGTTGAGGTCGGTTATTTTCGACTCGGTCTTGCCGATATCCTCGCTGATGAGGTCTTTCTGAGCGGTTATGTTCTCCCTCTCCTGATTGAGCTTTGAAAGCTGGATGTTGAGAGCGGAAATGATCTCCGTCTGATCCGCCTGCTGACTTTCAAGCTCCTTAATCTTTTCCTCACTTTCGGCAACCTTATCCTCAATTTCGGCATACTCGTCCCTGAGCGAAGAAAGGGTTTTCGCCTCCGCTTTCGGTGCCGACCACATAAAAGAAGCAAAAACAAAAGCTGCGCTCAGAACAAGTGAAATTATTTTATTCAGTTTCTTCATACACAACTCCTCCGCGTTCTTTCAGGTATTTCTGTATGGAAATAAGACTTCCAATACCGCCCGAAACAATTCCTATGGCGAGGAAAGCAACAAGAAGGTATATAGCATAATTCAGGAACGGTACCGTTGTAAAGCCTCTGCTTACCATTGTGAGCATTGACGTTACCGACGGCTGAACAAGCCTGTACAATCCCCAGACAACCGCCAGAGAAAGGATACCCGATATTGCACCGAGCACCATACCCTCAACCATAAACGGCCAGCGTATGAACCAGTTTGTTGCTCCTACGGATTTCATAATATTTATCTCAAGTCTTCTGCTGTACATCGTGATACGGACTGTGTTTGCGATGATGAACAGAGAAATGAGAAGCAGAACGGCAATTACGCCGATGCTTACATAGAAAATAGTCTGTCGAATCTTAACAAGCGTCTGTGCGATTTCTCTGTTATCACGAACGCTGTCAACTCCGTCGAGCGCTTTAAGCTCGGCAACCGTCTTATCAAACTTCGTCATATCGCTGACCGAAACCTTAAACAGATCGGGCAGAGGGTTTTCAACTCCCTCAAAGTAGGTTGCGTCCGTGTCCAGCTCCTCCAACTGCTGTTTGAAGGCGGTTTCCTTATCGACAAACTCACATTTTTTAACATTCTGCATAAGCGTGATCTTTTCACGCATTTCGGTAATGGCTTCGCCCTGCACCTCATCCTTGAGGTACACCATAACAACATTCTGGCTTTCAATCTCGCTCATTACGTTGTTGACATTGACAATAACCATAAATGCCGCACCCATCATAACAAGGCAGGACATCAGCACGGCGATCGAGGCGATTGACATAAGGTGATTTACCCTGATGTTACGGAAGCCCTCTTTTGTCAGGTAGCCTATACGGCCTCTTCTTTTCTTCACTGATCCTCACCGTCCTTCTTTGCGTTGTCCTGTTCGATATAGATACGGTAAGAATCCGTGTCGCTGATAATTGCATCAAGGAACTCCTCATCAACCGCTTCTTCCTTTTCCTCGGTCTTGGGCTGTTCCTCCTTTGAGGAATATTTCTCCTCCATTGTTTTCTTTTCAAGGTTAAGGTGAGCCGCCGACTGAACGGGAAGCTCTCCGTTCTCTATCATACCGTCGGCAACGATCTCACCGCCCTCAAGGGTGATGACACGCTTGTCAAATTTCTTGACAAGGTCATGGGCGTGAGTAACCATGATTACGGTTGTGCCTGCCTCGTTCAGCCTTGTGAGAAGCTCGACGATCTCAAGAGACATCTGCGGATCGACGTTGCCCGTAGGCTCGTCGGCAATGATAATATCTGCGTTATTCGCAAGCGCACGGGCAAGCGCAACTCTCTGCTGCTCGCCGCCCGAAAGCTCGTTGGGATAGCTTCTCGCCTTTGCCGAAAGACCGACAATGTTTATAACATACGGAACTCTTTTTCTGATGTCCTTTTCACGGGCGCCGACAACTCGCATTGCGAACGCAACATTGTCATAGACGGTCATGGTCGGAATAAGACGGAAATCCTGGAAAACAATACCCATATTCCTGCGGAAATACGGTATTTTCTTTTTCTTCATTTCGTTGAGGTTGTAGCCCTTGATTACGATAGAACCCGATGAGGCGACCTCCTCGCGCATAATGAGCTTGAGAAACGTACTTTTTCCCGCTCCCGAAGCTCCGACAACGAAAACAAACTCGCCCTTGTCAATATGTATATTGACGTTGCTCAGAGCCTTGGTTCCGTTATCGTAAACCTTGGATACGTTTTTGAAATCAATCATTTTCTATCTGTCCTTAATAGCATCAGTATTTGATCGGATTGGCATCAAGATATCTCTTTACCATAAGAGCGACTTTGAATACGATAGCGTCGTCAAACTCTCTGAGGTCAAGCCCCGTGATCTTCTTGATTTTCTCAAGGCGGTAAACGAGAGTGTTTCTGTGAACAAACAGTTTTCTTGAAGTTTCACTGACATTAAGGTTGTTCTCAAAGAACTTCTGAATAGTGAACAGAGTTTCCTGATCCAGACTTTCGATAGAGCCACGCTTGAAAACCTCACGCAGGAACAGCTCGCAAAGAGTTGTCGGGAGCTGATAGATAAGCCTTGCGATGCCGAGGCTGTCGTAGCTGACGATCGTTTTCTCGTTGTCGAAAACCTTGCCGACCTCAAGAGAGATTTGAGCCTCCCTGAAGGAACGTGCAAGCTCCTTGATTCCGGCAACGGTTGTGCCGATACCGATCACGGCGTGAACATAAAGCTCGGTTGAAAGGGAATCCGCAATGGAGCGTGCAAGCTTTTCGAGATCCTTAGACTCGATATTGCTCTTAACCTCCTTGACAAGAGCGATGTCGGTTTCGTTGATGCTGATAACGAAATCCTTGGACTTGTCCGGGAAAAGATTCTGGATGATGTCGAAAGCGGAAACATCCGTCTGGTTCGGGATTCTGATAAGCAGAACGGCACGGGTTGCATCGTTGTTAAAACGAAGCTCACGAGCCTTGAGATAGATATCTCCGGGAAGAATATTGTCAAGAATAACATTCTTGATGAAATTGTTTCTGTCGTACTTCTCGTCGAAATACTGCTTGAGGTTGCTCAGAGCAACGGCGCTGATATTGGTGTACTTCTCGGCAAACTCGTCATCGCCGTCAACAAAAACCGCATATTCGGGATGGATCTGATTGCCGAAGGTCTTGTAGGTGCATCCGTCAACGACGCATGCCTCGGTATCCATAAATGCGCTTGCGGCGGCAGTTGACACTATCTCGCCGATTCTTCCAAGCTCACTGCACGAGATGATCGTGCCCGTCTCGTCAATAATACCGATTGTTCTGTCGATTGCGCCCCTCATCTGATGGATAACGCCCTGGAAAAGTCTGTTTGACATATTATCTCTCCTCGTGATTGTTTTTCACTTCATCATTCGCATTTCAAAATGACCGACAGGATCATTTTTAGGTAGGTTTATACAAAATGCCAATCTAAACATATACATTTTACACAATTCAAAAGAATTTTTCAACCCTTTTTAGCATATTTTTTGAAAAATCTTTTCAAAATCAGCCTGAAAGAATAATTATTTTATAAAAAATGACTAAACAATTCCATTTTTCGCAAAAATTATCCCTTGTGTAAAATCACCAAATATTGAGAAAAAAGTCAAAAAACAGGCTCTTCAGCACTATATTTTGGAAAACCCTTGTCATTTTCACCAATAGAAAAAACCCGGCAAATAACGCCGGGCTTCCCTGGAAAAATCACATTTTTGTTTATCAATATCCGTTACCGAAGAAATCTCCCCAGTCATAACCGCCCTGAATCTGGCTCTCGGTCGTGGTTTCGGTCTCGTTTGAATTACCTTTGTCCTCAACGAGGGTTGCTTCAACGGTGAAGGTGTCGATCGAATAGTCGGAATTGATCCTGCAAAGCTCAAGCTTCAGCTTGTCGCCGACCTTACCGTTCTCGATCTTGTCAAGGAGTACGTCCGCCGTGTCAAGATCCTCGCCGTCAACCGCCGTTATGAGATCGCCGACCTTTGCCTTGCTGTTGGCAAGGGAGCTGTCGCTGTTTATCGAAGCAATAACAAGCGATCCGCTCGGCAGATCCTTGAGCTTGACGACCATTGCGTACTGCTGATACTTCTCAGCCGCAGCATATGAGATGCCGAGCTTAGGTCTGTTGGTAACATATCCGTTTGCGATTATATCGTCTATGATCTCCTTAGCGTCGGAGATAGGAATTGCAAATGCCATTCCCTCATAGCCTGTGCTCACGATCTTAGATGAGTTGATTCCTATAACCTGACCGTATTCGTTCATCAGCGCACCGCCGGAATTACCCGAATTGATAGGCGTTGTGTGCTGAATACATTTCATTTCATATCCGCTCTCACTGCTTATCGGTCTGTCGATCGCAGAAACCATACCCTGTGTGAAAGAGCCGAAAAATTCGGAGCCGCCCGGGTTGCCTATTGCGTAGACGGTCTGACCCTTTTTCAGAGTTGTCGAATCGCCGAATTCAGCGGCAACAAGTCCTGTTTTTTCAATTTTGACAACACCGACGTCTGTCTTTGAATCATAGCCGACGAGGATGCCGTCATAGCTGTTGCCCTGATAATCCGTAACCGTCATCGTGTAACCCGAAGTCTTGACCGCACTGATAACGTGGGCGCAGGTCACGATGTATGTGTATTTCTTTGAGCTGTCCACGCCCATTACAATACCCGAGCCTTCACCGACAAGCGAATTTTGCGATGAGGACGAGAATATCGACTGAGTCTGTCCATAGAGCTTGATGCCTACATTGAACTTCTCCGCCTTTGCCGCTATCTCCTCGCTTGTGGGAATTGACGACGTGTTCTTAGCCGTCGGAGTTTCGTTGAGTACGATCTGAGTATTGTCTCCGCTTTCCGGCTTGTTTTCTTCCTTTTTAAGTTTCGGATAAACTCCGAGGACAACCGCAACGCAAACCACAACTGCGGCAAGAGCAATTATAAAGCCCTTGAAGCCCTTGCTCTTTTTCTTCTTCTCGACGGTTGAATTGACCGTTTTCTGATACTGCTGAGTGTAATAATCGTTCGGCTGTGAAGCGTTCTGATTACCCGTGTGATAGGGCTGAGAATTGTAGGGGCTGTAAGGCGGCTCCTTCGGCTCGTCCGTCACCCCGTCATTGTATCGGCTGAAGTCGTTGTAGTTGTTATTATAAACCGGCTCGGCCTGCTGCGGCTCACCGTAACCGGACTGCACCGGCTCTGCTTCGGGAATGGGATCGTTCTCATGAGTCTGCGGATCAGAGGTAAAGTTCTCGGCAGGCTGTGGGTTTTCTGTGTTTCCGTAATATCTGTTTTCGTCACTCATAATTATTCCTCCTGTTTCGGATTGGATTGTCTAAAGTATAAACCCGTCTTTTTACAACATTTTTTATAATTTGTAAACAAAAATTAAACGTTGGGAAGCCAGAAAACAAATTCCGTATATTCCCCGAGCTGACTGTTGCACACTATCTGACCGCCGTGCAGCTCAATAATACTCTTGACAAGATAAAGTCCGAGTCCTGCGCCCTTGACGTCATAGCTTCGGGACTTGTCAATCTTGTAGAATCTCTCAAATATTTTGTCCGCTTCTTCGCGTTCAATTCCCGATCCGCTGTTTCTTATGCTTACAAATACCTTTTCTTTGTCGTGGTAGGTCTTGAATTCGATATATCCGCCCTGCGGAGTAAACTTGACGGCATTGTCTATCAGATTATAGATAACCTGCATCATCATATCCTCGTCGGCATTTACGGGCACGGAATCCATCTTATCCAGTCCGACAATTTCAATTTCCTTTTCATTGATTTTTCTCTCAAACGAAAGCAAGGTCTTGAAAAGATCCACGCTGATGTCAAACTGCTTTATATTTGCCTGCATTTCGCCGGCTTCCAGCTTGGACATATTCAGCATACCCGTAACAAGTCTTGAAAGCCGTTTCACCTCGTCCGAGACAAGCTTCAGATAATAATCGTATTTATCTGCGCTGATCGTTCCGTCGAGCATTCCGTCAATGAAACCGCCGATCGAGGTCATAGGAGTTTTCAATTCATGTGAGACATTGGCAACAAAGCTTCTGCGTGAGCTTTCGAGCGCCGACAGCGACATTGCCATAGAGTTGAACGCTTCGGCAAGCTGTGCCATTTCATCGTTGCCCCTGACTTTTACCTTGTAGCTGAAATCTCCCTGTGCGTAATGCTGAGTTGCGGTTACCATATCCCTCAGCGGTCTCGTCAGCCTGTAACTCAGGTAATAAACCGTCAGGAAGGATATCAAAAGCGAGAACAGAGCCGCTATAAGGAATATCTGCAATATCCTCTTTGCATAGCTGTACCAGCTTGAGGTTATTTTTTCACTCGCAATGACGATTGCCACCGTTTTTCCGTTGAGCTTGATCGGAGAGGCGGAGCTGAGCTGAGTTTTAACAAAAGCTCCTCCGAGCCTGCCGACCTCGGTGTAGTCCTTATCGGACGCCTCGTCAATTATGGACTGATCTATTTTGTATCCTCGGTGAACGACGCATTTTGCACTTGAGTCGAATCGGAATTTATCGCTCATCATCTCCTTACAGACAACTACCTCGCCGTCCATATTGATAATGAAAATATCTGCGTCAATCGCAGAGGACATATTCTTTATTGTGTTGCAAATCATCGAAAGCGGAGAGATATCCACTTCCTCTCCGCTGCCGAACTTTCCGGAAAACTCGCTGAGTATCCGCTCTGAGTTTTCGGAAATAATTTTTGTATTTCTTTCAAGCGTTCCGAGCTGTTCCTTGTTCCAATATCTTGACGCTATACCGAGATAGGTCAGGCAAACTATCAGAACGCTCAGCAGACTGACCGACGTTATGACGGAAAGATATTTATAGAACAGCCTTTTACGCTTTGGCTCATATGTTTTCTTTTTGCCCATGGATCATCAGTCCTTGGTTTCAAATTTATATCCGACGCTCCAGACGGTTTTGATCTCCCATTTGTCGGAAACGCCCTCAAGCTTTTCACGGATACGCTTAACGTGAACGTCAACCGTGCGGCTGTCACCGTAATAATCAAAGCCCCATACCTCGTCAAGAAGCTGATCCCTTGTGAACACCCTGTTCGGATTGCTTGCAAGGTGGTAGAGAAGCTCAAGCTCCTTAGGCGGAGCGTCAACCTTTTCGCCCTTTACACGAAGCTCATAGTTTGTGAGGTTGATTGAAAGATTGTCGTAGGAAACCTGCTTGATTCCGCTTTCCGCTTCGGGAGAGGCGGAATTTGACGTTCTGCGCAAAACAGCCTTGATTCTTGCAAGGACTTCCTTTGCTTCAAAGGGCTTTGTTATATAATCGTCGGCTCCCAACTCAAGTCCGAGCACCTTGTCGAAGGTCTCGCCCTTGGCGGTGAGCATAATGATCGGCTTGTTAGAATACTTTCTGACCTCACGGCAGACCTGCCAGCCGTCAAGCTCGGGCAGCATTATGTCAAGAAGCATAAGATCGGGCTGATGCTCGGCAAACATTTTGACCGCCTGCATACCCGTGTTTGCGATGCTCACACCGTAACCCTCTTTTTCAAGATAGAGTCTGAGAAGCTCGCATATGTTCGTATCGTCATCGACTACAAGGATTTTTTCCGTTGCCATAATTATGACCATTCCTTTCCGCTGCGCTTCAAGGCACAAAACAGCATGAAACTGAATTGCCACTAACGCAGCTCGTAGAATTTTGTTAGAATAGGCT
>JAXJRE010000044.1:0-2257 GCA_036310785.1 Acutalibacteraceae bacterium | reverse complement strand
GAAAAATCGTTGTAGTTGATATAGGTCTGCACCTTTTCGCCGTCACCGTCAACCGTTATTGCAAGAAAATCGTCTCTGTTGCGGATAGCGGTGATGCTGTCATATTTCGGAGAAATAACAACCTTTCCGTTATAGTCGATAATTCCGTACTTGCCGTTCTGCTTTATTTTGAAGCAGTCGGCATAGCTGATGTCGTAATGCCTTGTGCTCTCGTTGTAATCGGCTCTTACAAGAGGCTCTATGCTCTCCGCCTCAATCGTCGGACCGATTATCCATTTCGGATCGACAAGCGAACTGCTTGCAGTTGTTGTCGTATCTTCGGTTTCGGACTTCTTTGAAGTACATCCTGCAAAAACGCCCAAAGTCATAACAAGGCACATTGCAAAGGATAAAAGCCTTATGAAGTTTTTCTTCATCTTTTACACCTCTCTGAGATTTGAAACGGGAAATAAATCAATACATGCTTTCCCGTTTTTTCTTCCTTACAGTTCTGTAAATGAAATACGCAACCGAAACGGCGGCAAAGGAAATCAGTCCTATATAAACCGACCTGTCGTTATTTCCCTCGATCTTCAGGTTATCCCAAAGTGTTGTCATAAGCATAAGAACCTCGGGATCGAGATTGTGGAAATATTCCGTCGGCGGAGTATGCTCCTTGTCGGGATAAAGCATCTCGTTATCCCTCAAAGAATAATCCTCGTTTTCAAGAACAGCTTTGTTGGGAGTAGCATAACACAAATACTCGGCATTTGCAAGCGCAATATCCTCCCTGAGCAGGAAATTGATATAAAGCTCGGCCGCCTCCTTGTTCTGGCATCCCTTGGGAATACAGATGGAATCAACGAAAATGTTTGTACCCTCCTTGGGATAGACAAAGGCAAGGTCGGGGTTATTATCAGCCATAAGAATACAGTCGCCTGCGTAATATGCGGCGATAGCGGCCTCTCCGCCCTCCATCTTGTTGAAGACGTCATCCATAACATAGGACTGAACAAGGGGCTTCTGCTCCTTGAGCTTTTCATAAGCCTTTTCCCAATCCTCTGAATTGTTGGTGTTCAGACTGACTCCGCACAAAAACTGCGCAATTCCGAAAGCATCACGGGAATTGTTGAACATAAGGATCTGTCCCTTGTACTTCTCGTCCCACATAATGCTCCAGCTGTCGGGAGTTTCTTTGACCATTTTTGTGTTGTAAACAAGTCCGACCATACCGACATTGTACGGCACGGAATACTCGTTATTCGGATCAAAATAAAGGTTTTTGTATTCGGGGAGAATATTTGAATAGTTCGGTATGTTGTCGAAGTTGATCTTTTCAAGAAGCTCCTCATTTATCATACGCTCGATCATATAGTCGGACGGAATTATGATATCATAGTTTGCTCCGCCGCCCTTGATCTTGTTATACATATTCTCGTTGGAATCATAGGTGGTATAGTTGATCTTGATACCCGTTTCCTTTTCAAACTCCTTGTTGATATCGAGTGTCCCCTCGGAGCCGTCCGAGATATATTCGCCCCAGTTGTAGACGTTGATCTCAGTTCCTCTGAGCTTGGCGGCGTCGATCTGCTTTGCGGCAACCGAAAATGAAGCCGAACAGCTCAGGGCAATAACCGACATTGAAAACAATACGGCTAAAAGCTTTTTAATCATTTTCTCGCACCGCCTTTCTTCGCCTTTTTAACATCTCCTCTCGATTGAAGAACGTTAACAAGAACAAGCAGTACTAAAATAACAATGAACATTATCGTTGAAAGCGCATACATATCGGGAGTAACACGCTTTTTCGTCATAGAGAATATCCTGATAGGAAGCGTCTGGAACTTAGGTCCGCTGACGAAGTAGCTGATGATGAAGTCATCGAACGAAAGCGTGAATGCCATAACAAGACCTGCCATAACTCCGGGAAGGATTGACGGCATAACAACCTTGAGAAATGCCTTGACGGGCATACATCCGAGATCCTGAGCCGCCTGTGCAAGGTTGGGATCGGTCTGCTTGAGCTTAGGCAGAACGTTCAGGATAACATAAGGCAGGCTGAATGTGACGTGAGCGATAAACAGCGTCCAGAATCCGAGAACGCCCTTTGCACCGAGAATAGAGCCGATAAATACAAACAGAAGCATCATCGAAACGCCTGTAACGATCTCAGGATTCATCATCGGTATGTTTGTGACCGTCATAATGCTCGTTTTTGCGAAACCTTTTTTCATTTTGAAAATTCCGACAGCGGCGAGCGTTCCGATAAACGTAGCGG
>JAXJRE010000043.1:0-2551 GCA_036310785.1 Acutalibacteraceae bacterium | reverse complement strand
TGCATCCTCAAGCCTATTCTAACAAAATTCTACGAGCTGCGTTAGTGGCAATTCAGTTTCATGCTGTTTTGTGCCTTGAAGCGCAGCGGAAAGGAATGGTCATAATTATGAAAAAGAAAGAAAAGGTCAAAAAGGAAAAACAGCCTATGACTCCCGAGGTCAAAAGAACGTGGATGACCTGTGTAACTGCGTTCATCTGTGTAATCGCAGTTTCCGCAACGGCTAACAACGTTGTCGGCAAGCTTTGCGAAGCTGAGGTTGAATCCGCAAAAGCTTCGGTAGTCGGCACCGCAGAGCTGACGGACGAGACTTTTGACGAGGACGGATACACGGACAACCCGATTGAAGACACTATTTCGGACGGCGGAGAGGATATCCCTGCGGAAAGCGGTGAACAGAGTTCTGACGCTTCCGCGCCTGCCGAGAGCGGGGCTTCGGGCAGTTCGGATTCAGCTTCCTCATCAGCCGTTAAGACAACTGCTAAGAACAGCTCGGGCGAAAAAAGCGTTGCAGAGATCGTAAATCTTTACAATACTGCGGCAAACAAAATCAAGCCTATCGCAAAATCCGTAACAAGAAACTATTCAAAGGTAAAAAGCCTGGACGAATATTTAGAGCTTCCGTCGGCTATCAGCAGTCTCGGAAAATGGGCGATCAATACATTTGTCAAAGGCTCCGACGAGCCTCTGACCTTCTCGACCAAGGAGGAGATCACGGCTAACTTCCCTGTCGGCGGCGAGAGCTACACCTCGAAGCTCACTTCGGATATGGTAAAATCAGCCACCTGCAAGGACACGGGTAAGGCATATGACATAACGATTGTGCTCTATAACGACAAAATAACCAGTCCCAAAAAAGGAACAGGTTATGCAGGAGTATTCAATACGGTTTCAGCCTCGACCTTTGATGAGATCAATGTGCCGGGAACAACCTTTGAAACCGTTAAGATAAACGGGGTTAACGGCAAAATTCAATGCAAGATCGACAAGTCAACTGAGCGTGTTACGGACGTGGTATTTACCAACACCGATGTTCTCAATCTCGGCGTTAAGGTTGCCGGCAGCAATCTGAATGTTAAGTTTGCTCTCTCGTCCGAGAACAGCTATTCAATCAAATACTGAGTAAAAAAATATAACCTCGGAGCCTATCTAAACTCCGAGGTCTTATTATGTTTATTTATGCCCACGGATCGGCGGATTTCGGAGTGCGGATATCCGTAAGAAGATACTGCTCCCACAAAAGCCACTTGCCGTCTCCCCTCATTCTCAGCTTAATCGGACGGGGACTGTCCGCTCCGCCGCAGGGAATGAAAAGCTTCATATATCCCTGCTCCGCCGCAGAGACATGGTTGCTCTCAACCGTTATTCTGTACGGCTGAGACGGAGTATAGTCGTTCTCGGGAGTTGCGCCTGCAAAATACGAAAACGGGATATAGGTCTTTCCGCCCCTGAACCTGTCGTTGAGGAAAGAAATATCCGCTCCGTTCAACGGACGGGGACCTCTGAGCCAGTTCAGCATCTCCGTGCCGATATCCTTATCTGCGGCATAGACGCAAAGAGCGCAGACCGTCAGAGCCGCCGTCTTGTAGGGATCAACGAGATCTGCTTCGGGAAGTGCCTGCATTTCGGCAAGGCTTTCCGGCAGAGCGGCAAACGTAAAGGTTTCACGCTTATTGCCTATCGACTGAACGGCAGACTGCACCGCCGAGCCAACCGCCGAAGTGGCTGTGTTTTTCAGTTTATCAAAAATGCTCATTTATGATACCTCCGTATGGATATGTGAATTTAAAATCCTCCGCCGCCGTGCGACCTGCCCGAAGATGAGCTTGACGAAGAAGAGCCTGACGAGGAGTCTGACTTCGGTTTCTCCCTTTTTACAACATTTGTATAAAGGAAAACGTCGTTCGCCGAGGTGACATTCAGCGTACCGGGCTTCATATAATCGGACGCTCCTGCCTTAAAAGAAACGGTTTTCAGCTTCTTTTTCATACTCGCAGTAACTATAAAAGCAACAACCAAGCCGATAACGAGAGAAATAAGAATAAACTTTCCGAACGGGAAATCGCCCTCGGGCATATTGTTGGAAGTATATGCTCCCTTAGTGTTGTATTGTGTTACAAAATCGTCACTCCATGTAACGAACTCGGTAAAGGCGGCATAATATTCCTCCTTTTTAAGCTCCGGAGTGATCTGCTTGCCGATAAACTGAATACCGTCACCGTTAAAGGCTGTCACGCCTGTTCCCGTGGTGGATATCCAGCTATTGCCCTTTGAATAAGTACCGCCGTCATTTATTCTGACAACAAGGATAATTCCGTTGCCGCCGGCGCCCATTCCGTACCAGTTATAGTCGTAAAAATCATTGGCATATTCCTCAAGGGTTTTGCCCATAAGGTCGTAAACCGTAACAACGGAAACATCAATTCCGCCTCTTTCACTCAGCTCGTTAAGCTTTGTTCTGAGTTCTGCCTCCTCAGACGAGGAAAGAACATCTGCCATATCGACCATTCTGTCGGGCTTATCCAATATAATAGTATTGTTCGGGCCTGTCT
>JAXJRE010000042.1:0-4470 GCA_036310785.1 Acutalibacteraceae bacterium | reverse complement strand
TATAAACACAAAAAAATCCTCCAAATGACCATTTGATCATTCGGAGGATTTGATTTATATATAACTATTTCAGCGGTGAAGGTCTTACCACAGATCGCTCGTTGTGACAATCTCTCTGTCGTCTCTACCGCCGTGAAGCTGTGGAAAATACGAAGCGAAACGGTGACGTGGCTTGAAGTCAAATTCCAGCTTGATAAGAGGAATATTGAGTATGGGATCGGGATTTTCCTCAGGGAGATCGTAGAGGAAGATGCGGTCGCCCTTCATCTCGAATTTGATCGGTGTACCGTCCATAAACGAGATTTTCTTGGGAGCGTCAAACAAGCCGCCGAGCACCATTTTTCCGTTATAAGGCGCCCAGATCTTGTTCCACATATAGATCGTATTGCCCTTTGAAGACGGACGTGAAACTCCGTTGAGCTGATATTCGTTTCCGTAGGTCTTGTTAAGCTTGCCGTAAACAGCCTCGCCGTTGACCTTGAGCCATTCACCGACCTTTTTAAGCGGATCTATAACCTCGTAAGGAATTGATCCGTCAGGCTTCGGACCGACATTAAGAAGGAGGTTTCCTCCCCTTTCACAGCAGGTCTGAAGCATAGATACAATCCTCTGCGGCGTATAGCTGTAAGGCAGAGCCTGATCGGAATCAACATAACCCCAGCTAATACCGTTAAAGGTCATACAAGCTTCCCAGTCACGCTCAGACGGAGTGATGTGCTCCTCAGGCGTGCCGAAGTCCTCGTCAAGTCTGCTTCTGTCGTTAATGATTATATCCGGCTGAAGACTTCTGAGGAACTGGTTCCGCTCAAGCGAGTCCCAGCCTTCCCACGACTCCATCGGTGCAGGAACGTCGTACCAGAGAATGTCGATCTTTCCGTACTGAGTCAGAAGCTCGGTATTGATATCCTTCAAAAACTGTGTGTAGCGTCTTCTCGCTTCGGTGTCATAGGCGCAGATACCGCTGTCGGGATGATGCCATTCCATACAGGTAGAATAAAATCCTATCTTGAGGTCAAACTCACGGCAGGCCTCGACAAATTCCTTTACAATATCTCTGTGCGGACCGTAGTTGACCGAATTATAGGGATTTGCCTTGGAATCCCAAAGGCTGAAGCCCTCGTGATGACGGGTTGTCATAACCATATATTTGCAGCCTGCTTCCTTGGCAAGCTTTGCCCACTCTCGGCAGCAGCCCTCTTTCGGACTGAATGTATCCGCAAGCTTTTCATACTCCTGCGGCGGCACATTTTCACACGCCATAACCCATTCGTTTCTGCCGACCTGTGAAAAAAGTCCGTAGTGGATAAACATTCCGAATCTTGCTTCACGCCACCACTCCATACGATTGTCGCGTGTTGCGGCGATCTGTTCTTCATACTGAGGCTTTGAAAGCATAATAAAACTCCTCTCGACCGATAAATTTCATACATAGTTTAAAGGTTTTTGTGCTTTTTGTCAATTAGCACAATACATATAAAAATATAAAAAAACAATGCAAATCGACAAAATATTTTTTCATATCAAATAAGTGTTGACACATAAATTTAATTATGTTATAATCGGCAGAGTTTGAGGGAGTAGATGGCTCTAATCGAGTGACAAGTCAACAGACTGACGCATCGGCGTCTGGCTTGTCTTAAATAGCGAGACTCAGGCGTGGCTCTGCCGTGCCTGTTTTTTTCAGGCACGAACGTGTCTGATTTTTTTATTTTCGGAGGTAAAAATATGGGTTTGCTTGAATTATTTATCCTTGCCGTCGGTCTGTCAATGGACGCATTCGCCGTATCGGTCTGCAAAGGTCTTTCAACAAAAAAGCTCAAGGTAAAAAATTATGTTATTGTCGGCGCATGGTTCGGCGGTTTTCAGGCGTTGATGCCTGCGATAGGCTATTTTCTCGGCACAAGATTTGAGAAATACATAACAAATATAGATCATTGGATAGCTTTTGTTCTTCTTCTTTTAATCGGCGGAAATATGATAAGAGAAGCTCTTTCCAAGGAAGAAGAAAAAGCAAACGACTCCTTCTCTTTCAAGACGATGATCGTCCTTGCAGTCGCAACAAGCATTGACGCATTGGCAGTCGGAATAACCTTTGGTCTCCTCCCCGACGTCAATATCGTTGCCGCCGTATCGTTCATCGGTGTTATAACCTTCATTCTTTCCGCAGTTGGCTTGAAAATCGGCAACATATTCGGTCTGAAATATAAAAGCAAGGCTGAATTTGCAGGCGGAGTTATTCTCATTCTGATCGGAGCTAAAATCCTGCTTGAGCATCTCGGAGTTATAAATTTCTGATTGAAAAAGTAAAAAATAATGCAAATTGTTGTTGACAAGTGAATATATCTTTGGTATAATTCATCAAGTAAACAATATATTGCACGGGGGCGTAGCTCAGCTGGGAGAGCGCTTGAATGGCATTCAAGAGGTCATCGGTTCGATCCCGACCGTCTCCACCAAAATCCCGTTCTCGAAAGAGGATGGGATTTTACTTTTTACTTCTTCACTCTTCCTTACCTATTCACTTTTCACTATTCCTTACCGTCGATTTTCGGAAAGTAAAAATAATATCAAAACAGAGGAACGATTTTTTTCGCTCCTCTGTTTTTTATATTACTGATTTTTCGGGAATGACAGTGTGAATACTGCGCCGCTGTCACTCTTACAGCCATGTCCGTCGGGCAGCTCGTTTCGGTTCTGTCCCGTCAGCGTACAGCCCATATATTCCGCCGCACTCTTTGCCGTTGAAAGTCCGAGTCCCGAATGTCCGGTTTCTCCGACATAATAGCGGACAAAAAGATATTTTTTGTCGTCCTCGCTGAGTCCCTTTCCGTCGTCGGCAACGCATACGCAGGTTTTTTCGTCCGTATCAAATACACAAACTTCAACCGTGCTTTCTGCATATCTGATCGCATTGGAAAGAAGATTCCTGACAATGGTGTAAAGAAGGTCTATGTCAGCCGAAACCGTGGTATCCTCGTTATCAAAGGCGCAGTTTACCGTCACCTGATTTTGCATCGCGTAGCCCTCAATTCGGGTTGCTTCATCACGAAGAAAATCAGAAAGTAAAATCGGCACCGTATCAATCTCCCTGTTCAGCGCGTCAAGCTCGGAAAGAATGAGCATTTTTTCAACAACCTCGGTCAGGCGCTGGCTCTCCTTGATTATTACATCCGCCGCTTCTTCCGTGTTGTCAAGCACACCGTATTTAATAGCCTCCGCATACCCTCTGATAGACATCAGCGGAGTTCTGAGATCGTGCGACAGGTTTTGAATTGAAATCGTATAAGCTTCGTTGTACGCTTTAAGTCTTGCGAGCATTTCGTTTATGCTGACAGTCAATGTATCAAGCTCGGCAGAGGTCGCCTTGACCGTGACAGGTGTAAAGTCGCCGCTGCCTATCTCCTCCATCTGATCGCTGAGCTGTTTGATCGGCTTAGAGATATTCAGGGCAATAATATGGGACGCAAACACAAATCCCATAACGGAAAGAGCGACAATCACCAGCAAGGCTTTGTTGCTCCACATAATGGAGTTAAATAGACTTTTGAGCGAGGCATACATATATACCGTGTTATCGGAATTCTCGTCAAGACGCACGGGCAGAAATACCAGAACATCATCGTCCGTTTTGAACATTCTGAAATCGTCATAAACATAATCGGGTTCATTTTTAAGGCAGACTTCAACAAGCTCAATTTCTTCATTCCTGATGTCATCGACCGAACGTATAACAGAGCCGTTGCTGTTCAAGACGATCATATTCGATCTGTAAGAAATGTTTCGGCGAACAATTTCGTCGGTGTATATTTTAAAGGCGGCGGTTTCCCTGTCATTCGCCTCTGTGTCAAGCTCTGTCAACTGATAAACAACGGAAGAAATCGAATTAAGCTCCCTGAGCATATTTGTATAAAGCATAAGGAGCATTACAAGATTAAAGAATATAACGATAACCAAGCTGATTGCGGAAACGGTTATAAGCATCGGATGAAGAACATTCTGCCTGACCGTTTTCAGCTTCTTCTTTCCGTGTCCCTTGCGTGCAAGCTTTCTGAGCTGTGCAGGCTTTTTAAATTCATCTGTCATATCGTTTAACCTATCCTGAATCCGAAACCTCTGACGGTTTCTATTTTGACCGACGATCCGCAGTCATTCAGCTTCTTGCGGAGTCTTTTCATTGCGTCGTCGGTTGCTCTTGTATCGACCTCGGCAGAATTATAATCCCAGATCTCCCTGAGCAGCTCGTCACGGGAAACAGCACGGCTGTTGTTTTTTGCAAGATATGTCAGAAGATTATATTCATTCGGTGTGAGGTCAACGGGTTTGCCCTCTCTGCTGACCTCACGGCGGGCCGTGTCTATCTTTAAATCTCCGCAATCTATTATGCCGCTGTCGGATTTTTTCGGCGTCATCATATCCATTCTTCTGAAAATCGCCTGTGCCCTTGCGACAAGCTCAATCGGAGAAAAAGGC
>JAXJRE010000041.1:0-4170 GCA_036310785.1 Acutalibacteraceae bacterium | reverse complement strand
TTCCTTAAAACTAAAAGGAATGAGTCCGGTACAATACCGAACTCATTCACAAGCAATTTAATATTTAATTTTGTCTAAACTTTGGGGTTCACTTCATTAGTGCGACAGCCCGTTTTTTTTTATTGTTTTTATGACCAGATGAACCAGAGAAGAAGATATCCTGTGATAACTGCGGCAAGGGTAAAGGGAATACCGTATTTCATAAAGGTAGTTGCCTTGACCTCGTAGCCCTCTTTTTTGAGGATACCGATACCTGTTATGTTTGCGCTCGCGCCGATCGGAGTGAGGTTTCCGCCGAGTGTTGCACCGCAGAGCAGACCGTAATAAAGGAGCTTCGGTTCCATACCGACATTTGCGGCAATAACGGGAACGATCGTGAGCATCGTTGCAGTGTAGGGGATATTGTCGATGAATGCGGACAGGAGAACTGAGATCCAGACGATTACGGTAAAGATCAGGAACTGTGAGCCTGCGCCGACCTTTGCGATTGCGTTGCCGATAACATCAATTACTCCTGCATTCTTTATTCCGCCAATAACGACGAAAAGTCCGATAAGAAGTGAGATCGTATAATAGTCGATCTCCATGAGTGAATCCTTGAGAATCTTTGTGTTCTTTTTGAAAACGATCTCACGGATAAGTCCGATGACGAAGAACGCAACACAGATTACGCCGTTCGTGATGTCGGGCTTGTAGAACTGACCTTCAGCCGCAGCGCTCTTATAGGGAATGAACGAAACAGCGATAAGGCAGATTATTGTTCCGAGGAGCAGATAGGTGGGGAACTTATCCTCAACCTTTGTGCGTGAGTTGAATTCGATCTTGTCTTTATCCTTGCGGAACATAACAAGTATGATGAGCGCACTTGCAAGTGCTCCGGCTTCAACAACCCAGAACATTCCGGGCTTGCCCTCGTCAACAAAGAAATCGGAGAAGTCGAGGTTTGCCGCCTTGGCAAGAAGAATAGAGGTCGTGTCACCGACGAGGGTAGCCGCACCCTGAAGATTGGAGGAAACGGCGATACAAATGATCGACGGAACAGGGGAGATATTGAGCTTTTTGCACAGAGCGAGGGCAACGGGTGCGATCATAAGCACGGTTGCGACGTTATCGACAAATGCGGAAACAATACCTGCGAAAAGCGACAGGGCAAATATCGTCCATTTGACATTAGGCATCTTGGAAATAAGAACATCCGACATGAGCTGAGGCATCTTTGACTCGATGAACAGATAAACCGTTCCCATTGTGCCGGCGATCATCATGATTACGTTCCAGTCAATTTCCTTTAAAGCCTGTAAAAAGCCGTAGGAATAGGTCGTGTTGCCGACATTGAAAAATCCGCTTCCGAAAAGATCGGGCGAAACCGAAGCGATTATTCCCAGACTGATGAAAATCAGGGCTGAGCCTATCGCAACATAAGGTCTGATCTTCTGGAAAGCCATCATAAGCACATAGGTGACGGCGAAGAGGATCAGGGCTGTGATTGTGATTGGGTTCATAGTGACACTCCTCAATATGTAATTTTCGGTGGTATTATCCGATAACCGTTTTCCCAAAAATAAAGACAGAATCCCTACGGATTCTGTCATAAAAAGGCCATAGTACGACGGTCAGTTCAACCTGAAACAAATAGCGTAATAACGCTATGACAGACTCCACCGCTTGCTGTCGGTCTTCCCGACAAAATCAGGTCGCCGTATAATTATATCATAATTAATTCGGCTGTCAAGTTAAAAAGATGCGATTTATCAATTATTTCTCTTTTTGCCTGACGGAAAAAAGATCGTCAATTTCAATCTCCGAATAATCCGACAGAATAAGCTTTCTATTGATTTCATCAATCTTTTTGATTATGACTTCCTTTTCGATATAAGCTCCGCCCTCTTTTCTGCCGTCACTTTTAAAGAATGTAATAATGACGGGTATATCTCGTTGCGGATTGTTTTTTATAAAAAGCAGTTCACGGTTGATTACCTGCTTTTGCTCCTCGTCGAGTATTATTTTTTTGTCCGTGAGTCTTGCCGTTTCCTCCATTTCATCGTCAAGCCCCGTTAGAGCCGCAAAGGGTGCAAACTGCGCCGCTCTTGCACTTCTTGTCATTCTCGGGTGCTTCGTGGAGGTGTGATGAGGCAGATTTATAATATCGTCATACTTTCCGATCATGCCTTATGACCTCCGATCTGACGGTTTCTTTCAAGTGCAGTTGCGCCCTCCTCAAGATTCATTCCTTTAATAATTGCGTTTTTGCCGTATTTTTGCTTTATCTTTACGATGGCCTTTTGCATATCCTTTTCCTTTTTAAGACTGCTTTCTTCGTCCTCGGTTTTTTTGGTGTCGCTAAAGAAATCAAGCTGTTCATATTCGCTTTCTTTTGCCGCCTGCGCTTCGGTAACGACATGGTTTGCGACTATATACATTCTCCGGACAAGAAGATTTTTATCTACGGTGCGGTCAAACAGGCTCATAGCCGCCTGTGTTATCAGCTTTGTCGAAGCGGTAAACCTGCCTATATTTTCGCTTCCGTGTGCATATTTCGGCATCTTTCGCCCGTATCGGTCGGTTTCAACTGCACCCTTGTAGTCTTTTTTGAGGTTTCCCGTGTCATAGCCGACAGTCAGGACGATCTGGTCGGTAACAAGCTTTTTTTCAACAAGATCAAGCGAAAGCAGATCTGCCATCTCCTTGTAAACGAGCATTGCTTTATCAAATTCATACGGCTCCTGAAGCACCTGACCGGAGCTTAAACTGTTGTTTTCGGGGCGGTAGGCTTTGATATCGGAAATCTCCGTCGGCTCCCAGCCCCAGGCATGATCTATCAAAAGCTCCGCATTTATTCCGAAAAGCTTGTATAAAAGCTCCTCGTTGTAATAGTCGGTTTCTTTTCCGACCGAACAGCGTGCAATGTCGCCCATGGTGTAAAGTCCGTGGGCTTCAAGCTTTGTCGAATATCCTCTGCCGATTCTCCAGAAATCCGTTAGCGGACGGTGATCCCAAAGTATTCTGCGGTAGCTCATTTCGTCAAGCTCGGCTATCCGCACTCCGTTTTCGTCAGGCTCGGTATGCTTGGCGTAGATATCCATCGCAACCTTACACAGATACATATTTGTTCCGAGTCCTGCGGTTGCCGTAATTCCCGTTGTTTCAAGAACGTCCAGCACCATTTTCATCGCAAGCTCACGGGGAGTCATACCGTAGGTTTTGAGATATTTTGTAGCGTCGATGAAAACCTCGTCAATCGAATAAACATGGATATCCTCGGGAGCGATGTATTTTAAATATACATTGTATATCTGTGTGCTGACCTCCATATAGTGCGCCATTCTCGGCGGAGCGATAATAAAAGCAAGCTCTGCGTCAGGTTCTTTGACAAGCTCGGAATGAAAATATGATCCGTGGGTAAAGCTATGATTCGGAGCTTTATATTTCCGCTGAGCATTTATTTCACGCACCTTTTGATTAACCTCGAAAAGTCTCGGACGTCCGGGGATACCGAATGATT
Organism: Acutalibacteraceae bacterium; assembly: GCA_036310785.1. GTDB lineage: Bacteria > Bacillota > Clostridia > Oscillospirales > Acutalibacteraceae > CAG-488. The sequence continues at coordinate 668 of JAXJRE010000041.1, read as the reverse complement.
TCAAAGACGGCGAAACGGCAAGACAGATCGTTTTATCCGTTCTTGTGGGGTCGGCTACAACGAGATTTGCGTCAAGCGGATCAAGACCTCTGTCAACACACTCAACAGAAGCATAGAATGATTTAAGGTCTATTGCAATATATGCCTTGTCAGCCAAAAACCCACCTCCTGAAATTATTATGAGAATATTATACATCGAAACACAGATTAAATCAAATTTTAATGTACTGAAAAATGTACTGTGACGAAATGAGTAATTTTTATAACATATAAATGCAATATGCACAAAAATCACGCTTTGAGCTTGTATATTTTGACATGGCAAAACTTGACATACATAATATAAAAATATATAATATCCGTGCATTTTCAAATTAAATGAAAGGGAGTATCACTTTGAGTGAGTATATTGAAAGAGTTCTGTCCTGCGTAAGACAGAACAATTCTTCCGAGCCTGAATTTGTTCAGACGGTTGAGGAAGTTTTTAAATCAATCGAGCCGGTTGTAGAGAAGCATCCGGAATACGAAAAGAACGGTCTGCTTGAAAGACTTGTTGAGCCGGAGCGTATGTTCTCCTTCCGTGTTGCATGGGTTGACGACAACGGCAAGGTTCAGGTCAATAAGGGTTACAGATGCCAGTTCAACGGAGCTATCGGACCTTACAAGGG
>JAXJRE010000040.1:0-4653 GCA_036310785.1 Acutalibacteraceae bacterium | reverse complement strand
ATCATGCCGATCAACGCTGATCCGATGTGTCTTGATCCGCAGGTTGCGGAAACCGACGAATCAAAGCTCCTGATAGCCAACTGCTTCGAGGGACTTGTCAGACTTGATAAGAATTACAAGATAGTTCCGGGCGTTGCCGAATCGTGGGATATTTCATCTGACGGACTGACCTACACCTTTCATCTCAGGAAGGACACGCACTGGAAGCTTCTCAACTCCTTCAAGGATATTCTTCCCGAGGATTATAAGGACACCTACCGCACTCAGGTCATCGCTGACGACTTTGTTTTCGGTCTCAGACGCGCCGTCGATCCGGCCACTCAGTCAAACGATGCAGAAAAGCTCTTCTCAATAAAAAATGCGTCCGAGATCAACTCAGGCAAGGCTCAGGTTACTTCTCTCGGCGTTCAGGCTCGGGACGATCAAACGCTCGTTATAACCTTACAGCGAGCCGATCCAGATTTTTTCCGTATTCTCACCCTCCCTGTCGCCATGCCCTGCCACGAGGATTTTTTCAAGGCTACTCATGCAAAATACGGACTTGACCTTAAATACACCTTCTGTAACGGCCCGTTTTACCTTTCACGCTGGGCGGAGGACAACACCCTCTCGATGTATAAGAACGACGAATACAAGGGCAATGTCAAGGTCAATCCCGACGAGGTTTATTTCTATGTCAACACCGAGGAAGCCTCCGTTGTAAAGAAGATCAGACAGCGCACCTATGACTGTGCATTTCTGACGAATTATTCCCGTAAGGAGCTCAGCGACTACGATAAGCTGACTGAATATTCAATCAGCAACACGGTTTATGGGCTTTGCTTCAACTGCGACAACGCTGTTCTCTCCAACGAGGATATGCGCCGTGCTCTCGTTATGGCGACAAAGACGGACGAGCTGACTTCCTCCGAAAGCAACGCTTTCACTAAGGGAATTGTGCCCGACTGCGTTCGCTACGGCGAAAGCTCCTACCGTGAAGCCGCAGGCAATATCAACGGCATAACTTATAACGAAAAGCAGGCTGTCGAGCTTTGGAAAAAGGGATTAAAATCACTTGACATTACAACCGCCGAGATAACCGTCACCTGCACCGAGGAAAATGCTCCGCTGATGCAAAAAACAATTCAGAACTGGCAAAGGCTGTTTTCAACCTCTATCCTTGCAAAGGTAGAGGTCAAAACCGCAGATGAGATCGGAACTTCGATCTACAACACAAGCTATCAGATAATATATCATAAGATAACCACCGATTCGTCCACCGTTACCGACACGCTGAAAAAGTTTATGACGGACAGCTCGTCAAACTTCTTCGGCTTCTCGGACAAGGACTACGACAACACTCTCAAAGCGATAACAAGCACCTATTCAGGCAGCGAGATAGTGGCAGGCTGTGCCAAGGCGGAAAAGCTGATACTTGACAAGGCGGTATTTCTGCCGATGTTTTCAGGCTCATCCTATGCGGCAGTCAACAAGGGCGTTGAGGGACTTTACTTCTCCCCTGCCTTTGAAAGCGTATGCCTGATTTCGGGAGCACATAGCTGATGAAGAAGGCAAGGATATTCGGCGCAGTATTCTTCTGGCTTCTCTGCGCCGTGATAATGTATGTTATTTTCAGATTTTCCGCCGAAACGGGCGAGGAATCGAAGCAGGTCAGCGAGGGACTTCTCAGCGTTATTATCGAATACATCGGCAATGTTATTTCTCACAACGTACTGCGGAAAATCGCCCATTTTTCAGAATATGCCGCACTCGGCTTCTGTATGAGCGGAGCAATTTATTTCTCTTTCGGCAAGCGCAATTTTATTTCCCTCATTCCCTGCGCCGTCTACGCACTCGGAGACGAAATTCACCAGTATTTTGTTCCCGAAAGAGCCTGCCGTGTGTTTGACGTTTTTATTGACACCTGCGGAAGCGCAGTAGGAATACTGATTTTTTTGCTGATAGCTTTCCTTATTATGAAACTGCGAAAAAGCAAAACCGACAATACCCAACTCCGGACGGAAGGATGAAAAGCTGAGTGAAACAGAAAATCAAATGGTTTGCCAAGGCCGTACTTGCAGGCGTTTTAGCCTTTTCGGTCGCCTGTGCGGTATGCCTTATCTATTACAATCCCGGCATCCACATAACAAATAAAACAGGTGTGACCGATTACCGCTGGTTGAGCAACAGCTTCACGGGAACAATGATCGAAGGCATAGCATGGCATAAAACCGACCGAAACGGTTTCTACAATGACAATTCCGCTCTCGACAAAAAAATGAATATACTCGTTATGGGCTCTTCTCATATGGAGGGTACGAATATCCCTTATGAGCAATCGGCTCCCCGAATCCTGTCTGAATTGACGGGGCTGACGGTCTATAACATCGGCACATCGGGACACGGACTTCTGACAAATGTCAAAAATCTTGAAAATGCGCTTTCCGTGATGCATCCGACGGATTATGTTATAATCGAAACCGTTTCAACAACATTTTTTAAAGAGGATATCGAAAAATGTCTTTCGGGAGAAATGGAAGCCTTGCTGTCCTACGACAGCGGACTGCTTTTTGAGCTTCAAAAATTTCCGTATTTCAAGCTTATGTATTCTCAGCTCAAGAAATGGAGAGCCGGTAATATCTCATCGGAGGATTCCGGAAGCGCTCAAGCTCCTGCCGAAGACAATATTTCCCTGTCATCATACCTTTATCTTGCTTCGTATATTCACGAAATCTGTGAAAAACACGGCGTTAAGCCGATAATCTTCTATCATCCCTCTCTTTCCCTCAATCCGGACGGCTCCGCAACGGTATATAACGATACCGACACAATCTCAAAAATGCAGGAGGTCTGCGAAAAGAATAATATCATATTTATTGATATGTCAGATGATTTTCTGAAAATGTACGAGGAGGAAAATGTGCTTCCGAACGGCTTTTGCAACACGGCTGTCGGTTTCGGTCATCTCAATAAATACGGTCACAGAGCTATTGCCGAACGGCTTTCTGCCGTCATTGAAAACGACCGAGGTGAGGGGGATAAAAAGCAATGAGCTTTACAAGTATTCAATTCATTATTTTATTTATTATCACCCTTGCAATCCTTTCCGTTTCGGGACTGTTTCATACCCCTAAAGCTCGGATTTTCCGACATATTTATCTGCTTATTGCAAGCTTTGTTTTTTACGGCTGGTGGGACTGGCGTTTTTGTTTTTTGATGCTTCTGCTTACCGTTGTGGCATTTGCCACGGCGAAGCGCTTAGACAATGAACGCTATCGGAAGCTTGCCATATCCGTCGGCATTGCCGTTCCCCTTTTAATTCTCGCTTTTTTCAAATACACCAACTTTTTCCTCGATTCTTTCAGTTCGGCTTTCGGCATAGAAAATATGCGAAGCTTGAATATCATTCTGCCTGTCGGAATTTCTTTCTATACCTTCCAGTCGATGAGCTACACAATCGACGTTTACCGCAAAAAAATTAAGCCTGCAAAGCTTCTTGACGTTGCGCTTTACATCTCTTTCTTTCCTCAGCTTGTTGCAGGCCCTATCGTCAAGGCGCAGGACTTTTTACCTCAGCTTGAGCAGGATCGCAGGGTAACTCTCAAAGGACTGGAAGCCGGATTGCAGATTTTTGTAATGGGTATGTTTAAAAAAATCGTATTGGCGGATCGGCTTTCGGTTTTTGTCGATGATGTTTTCGCCGCACCTGCGGCATTTTCATCTCTGACCGTCATACTCGCCGTTATTTCCTATGCTTTGCAGATTTACTTTGATTTTTCGGGTTACTCGGATATGGCGACCGGCTGTGCAAAGTGTATGGGTTACAACCTGCGAAGGAATTTCAATCTTCCGTACCTTTCCAAAAATCCCAGTGAGTTCTGGAAACGCTGGCATATCAGCCTTTCCACCTGGCTTCAGGAATATCTGTATATTCCACTCGGCGGAAACAGAAAGGGCAAAGCAAGAACTTATATCAACCTGATGCTTACAATGATCCTCGGCGGATTGTGGCACGGTGCAAGCTGGACTTTCGTTATATGGGGCGCTTTGCACGGACTGGCTCTCTGTGTTCACAAAGCGGTTGCCAAGCTCCGCAAGGGCAAGAAGCATCTTCCTGCCCCTGTTCTGATCCTGATAAACAACATATTCGTATGCCTTTGCTGGATATTCTTCCGTGCGGACAGCTTTGGGACGGCTTTGATCGTTCTGAAAAAAATATTCATATTGAGCGGCGGCGTCCGGCAGATTTATGTCTGGCTCATATTTGCCGTTGTGATTGAAATACTGTATGTTATTTGGTGTGCGGCGATGTCAAAAAAGCGTCCCGAAGAAAACAGCAGATTCACTCTTAACGCATATTATTTTCGTCACGATCTCAGCACGGTGAAAGGTCTGTTCCTGTTTTTCCTTGAGATTATGGCCGTTATCGGTCTTGCATACACAGGCGGCAGTCCGTTTATCTACTTCCAATTTTAATTTCAAATCAAAAACAGGCGGTTCGCTTCATCTTGAGGCGAACCGCTGATTTTATTCCATATTTTCAATTTCTTCAAGCAAGTATCTGACCGCTTTCGGAGCGATTATTTTTCCGTCAAAGCTGTCCTCAAGGCACTTGCCGTATTTCAGTGTTTTGTACCCTGTATTACCCTGAAGCTTGGAAACAGCCTGTAATAT
>JAXJRE010000039.1:0-7726 GCA_036310785.1 Acutalibacteraceae bacterium | reverse complement strand
TAATATACCTGCACGGAAGCCTGAACGCAGGCGTAATCACGGCCGAGCCGACCTTACAGCCGCCGAGCATTTTACAGTATTCGTCCAGCTCGGGACCTGCCGCCGTGTGTACGGCGAGGTCTGCTCCGCCTCCCGGAATAAGGTGACGGTTGGTGGGATTGACTATTGCGTCACATGCAATTTTTGTAATGTCCTGTCGTATGATTTTCAGCGGCATTTTTCTCATTCCTCAACAATGGTTCATTTTTTCAGATTATATCACAGCAACAAGCCTAAGTCAACGCCGCAAGCCGCCGTATTCGGGACAGATGAAGTTACAAAAGTGTATTACTCATTCTTACGTTTGAGGAAATATTTTTCTATAAAAAATTGAGGGAATATGCTTCTTTTTTCTTGACCTCAGGCTTGATTATTGGTATTATATTATATATGTAATTTCGGAAGGGTGTTTCTTATGGTATTGATTGCTCCGTCTGTTCTTTCCTGCGATTTTTCCAAAATGGGCGAGGAAACGGCTCGCATGGACGCCTGCGGTGCGGACTGGATCCATATCGACGTTATGGACGGTCATTTTGTGCCCAATATCACGTTCGGCGCTCCCGTTGTCAAGTGCATCAGAAAATGCACCGACAAGGTTTTCGACTGTCACCTTATGATAAGCGATCCGCTCAGCTATGTTGACGATTTCGTCAAGGCAGGCGCGGATATAATCGACTTTCATATCGAGTCTGACTCCCCCGTTGACGAAACCCTTGACAGGATAATTGCAAGCGGCTGTAAGGCAGGTCTTGCCGTCAAGCCGAACACACCCGTTGAGACGATATTCCCCTATCTCGACAAGCTCAGTATGGCTCTGATAATGACGGTTGAGCCGGGCTTCGGCGGTCAGAAATTCATGGGCGATATGATGGGTAAAATAACCGCCCTGCGTGAAGAATGTGCAAGGCGGAATTTGGATATCGACATTCAGGTTGACGGCGGTATTTCTGAGGCAACCGCTCCTATCGCAGTCGAAGCAGGGGCAAACGTGCTTGTCGCAGGCAGTGCGATCTTCGGCTCGCCCGATCCCGAAAAAACAATACGGGCATTGAGAGGCTGAGTGTCACTTTATCTTTGTCCAATGCTCGTGAGTGACGGCAACGGTCAGTCTGTCCTTACCGACAAATTTTCCGTATTCGCCGAGCAGACGGCCGAGACCGCTCGCCGACTGAGTTCTCAGTTCGAGACGGTATTTTCCCCCGTCGGTAAAAATATGTCTGACAGCGTCTTCAGGCAGAAGCTTCATCAGGTCAAGCATATCATCAACATTTTCAAATTCAAATATTCGGCTCTGATCGTTTTTTGAAATGACTGTCTCGGATTTCCTGTTCATTCCGCTTGCAACGGTGAACATCAGAAGACAGCCTCCGCAAGGATCGGGAGCCGCTTCAATCATCAGACTGCCCGACGGATCAACGTCACGTCCCGTATCTCTGCGGACGGTATCGAGAATTGTCCAGATCACACGGCGGGTTTCAATGTTGGAATAATCCATATCATCGTATGTAATATCAAGGTCAATCATATCGTCACGGCTTAATCCCACCAAAAATTTATTGCTGCTTATCGGTTGAATATCCATTCTCACATCTCCTCATAAACGTGTTACTTAAAGTATATGACCGTTAAAATCGGTATTCAACCATCAAAATATGGCAAAACCATTTTAAAAGCCGACACTACATTATATGCCGCTTTCAGGAGTAACAGCATGGAAAAATACCAAAAATATAATAAGCGCCGCAAGAGCATCACGGAATTCCGTTCCTCTTACAGCGACAATAAAAAATACTTCATCAGCACGGACAGAAAAAGCTCTTGGATGCCTGTGGTGAAGTACATCACCATTGCGATTTTTTTCATCGTCTTTGTAATCGCAGGCTTTCTGATAACCGACGCTCTGCTTGAAATTTCCGAGGCTCCCTATGTTGCCGAGGAAACAACCGTCCATGAAGAAAAAACGGAGATTGACAAGAAGTATTTTGAAAACATAGTTACAAAAACGCCCGACGAGATCACAACGGGCAGCAAAGGTTCGACAGATTAAATGTATATTCCCTATAACTCAAGACTTGAATATCACAAGAGCATCTTCGGGGCAGTTAAGACCGGTCAGACGGTAACTTTCCGCATAATCCTGCCCCGTGATTTTTGCTGTCACGCCGCAAAGCTTGTGATAAAAAAAGCCGAGGAAAGCGATTACCGATATATCAATATGCAGTGGGACTGTATGGAGGGTTACGGCGAGGAATGGTGGAAGCTCGACTTTTCCGCCGAGGAAGCCGCTCTGTACTTCTACCATTTTGAATACGACACCTCATGGGGAACAAGCCGAATTTTTCATTTTGGCAACGGCGTCGCCTCAATCCAAAGCGAGGGTGAGGACTGGCAGCTCACGGTTTACGACAAAGATTTCCACACTCCCGAATGGCTCAAGGGTGGAGTTATATATCAGATATTTCCCGACCGCTTTGCTTTTTCGGAAAAGAAAAAGCAGTCCGTACCGTCGGACAGAATTTTGAGGACGGACAGGGACGGCGAGCCTTACTGGAAGCCGACTGCCGAGGGCAAGGTGCTCAACAACGACTATTTCGGCGGCGATCTCAAAGGAATTGAGCAGAAGCTCGGTTATCTCAAATCCCTCGGAGTGACCTGCATTTATCTCAATCCGATCTTTGAGGCTCAGAGCAACCACCGTTACGACACGGCGGACTACGAGAAAATCGACCCCCTGCTCGGCACGGAAAGGGACTTTCGCTCCCTTTGCCGTTCGGCGGAGAAGCTCGGAATAAAAATAATTTTAGACGGAGTTTTCAGCCATACGGGTGACGACAGCAAATACTTCAACCGCTATTCCCGTTACGACAGTCTCGGCGCATATCAGTCCAAAAGCTCTCCATATTTCGGCTGGTACAAGTTCAACGAATGGCCCGACGATTACGAGAGCTGGTGGGGAATAAAGATCCTGCCCGAGGTTATCGAAGAAAATCCCGATTTTATCGACTATATAACAGGCTCAAACGGCATTGCACGCAAATGGCTTCGGCTCGGTGCGGCAGGCTGGCGGCTTGATGTTGCGGACGAGCTGCCCGACGAATTTCTCGACAGCTTCCGCAAGGCGGTAAAGGAAGAAAAATCCGACGCCCTCGTCCTCGGCGAGGTATGGGAGGACGCTTCAAACAAATCGAGCTACGGCAAGCTCCGTCGATATCTTCTCGGCAACCAGCTTGACAGCGTGATGAATTATCCCTTTGCCAATGCCGTTATCGACTTTATCCGTGAGGCAAATGCGGAGCTTTTCGCTTCAAGAGTTATGAGCATTGTCGAGAATTATCCCAAGGAAGTTCTTGATGTGCTGATGAATCATATCTCCACTCACGACACAATGAGGGCAATCACCGCCCTTGCAGGTGAAAGCTGCAGCTTCCGTGACCGCAAGTGGCAAAGCGCACATTCGCTTGACGAAAAAGACTATGCTTACGGCGTAAGACTTCTGAAAGCCGCTTCGGCAATGCAGTTTGCCCTTCCCGGAGTGCCGACCGTTTACTACGGCGACGAGGCGGGTATGCAGGGCTACAAGGATCCGTTTAACCGCCGCTGTTATCCCTGGGGCAAGGAAAATTCCGAGCTTGTCGAATGGTATAAAACACTTGGCAAAATCAGAGCCGAAAATTCCGTATTCAAGGACGGAAAATTTGAAATCCTTTCCTCGGTTGCAGGCTGTGTTGCCTTTTCGAGAAAGAAAGACGGCGAAGCTATCCTTGTAATTTCAAACAGCAACCCTCACCCGATAACCTACTATGTCAGATCGGAGTGGTGCGACGCCGAGGATCTTCTCGGCAACTGCACCGTGACCGCCAATATGGTGGATATTGAAGAAAAATCAACAGTAATTTTGAAAAGAAAGTGATATATATGGCATTAAGAGGTCATAAATTCAAAACAAGCAAACAGGATAAAAAGAGCGATCTCCTGCGCTTTTTTGCCGCTTTTCTCGCATTCGCTCTTGTTTTCGGCTCAATTTCAGCCGTCGTAATTCTCAGGCACAATCAGATATCCCTGAAAAGTATTTTTTCAAAGGAAACAACCACGTCCGACTCAGAGGAAAACACGACCGAGGAGCAGAACATAACCCCGACCGAGCTAAGCGGAAAAACTAATTTCCTGATCTTCTGTTCCGCCGACGACTTTTCGGAAATGTATTTTCTGCACATTATCGAAGCGGATATGGACAACTGTGTTCTGAAAGTCCGTCCTCTCAATCCCGACGGCAAATCGGCTGACGGCAAGCCCTATGTTCAGATACTCAAAGAGAGCGGCGCAGGCAAGCTCGTTTCTGCGGTCGCCCAAAAGGAGAACACCGAGATCGCCAAATACGCAGGCTCCACGGCGGAGACCTTTGCCCTCGCGATCAACTATATGGACGGTCTGCCTTACAACGTAACCGAGCGCATCGAATACCGAACGGACGCATACACCCTCATTCTCACTCAGGGCAATCAGACGATCAAGGGCGAAACGCTTATTAAATATTTCAGGTATTGCAAAACTCTCGGCACGGAGGGAATGAGGACTCAGGGCAAGCTCGTCTGTGCGATGCTTGACAGCTTTATAAATTCCAAGAACGTTGAAAACGGATCAATTATTTATCAAAAGCTGCTTTCAAAGCTCGATTCCAACAGCGACATCTCGTTCTTCGAGGCGGCGGAGGCAATGGCAACCGTAAAGGCGTACTGCAATTCGGAAAACAGACAGCCGTCAACGATTATTATCAGCGACACAAGTATTGATTCATGATTTTTAATTTTAACGGTTGACAAATCTTTTATTATTGCATATAATATAGATGAACAGAGATGTTCTTACACGCTTCACAATGTGCGGAAAAACAACATTGTTTATTTAAAAACGCTTCACAATGTGCGGCACTGAAACATTGTTTATTTTAATACGCTTCACAATGTGCGGCACTGAAACATTGCTATATGCCCTCGGTTTATCCGAGGGTTTTGTATTAAGCGGAGGACGTTAAATGGTTGAGCAGGGAATGTATTACGCTTCAAATAGTTTTTTTGAGATGATACGAAAAAACGGAGGCGAGTGGAACGATAAAAAGCACAGACCTATTGTGTGTCTCGTCAAATCATCGGAACATCCCGAATTGTTCTGGGCAATTCCCATGGGCAAGCTTAATCACAGAGAGTCCGCACAACAGAAAAGACTGACTTTCTATCTGTCGCTCCCGTCAAAAGATATTCGTTCCTGCTATTACCACATAGGACGAACAACAGCAAAATCAATATTTTTTATAAGCGATGCAATTCCGATAACATCAAAATATATTGAATCTTGCCATTTGGGACCGGATCAGAAGCCATATGTAATTAAAAATCCAAAACTGATTTCCGAGCTAAACAGAAAACTGCTCAGAATTCTTTCTATGGAAAATTCAAAACCAAATTCATTCAGACAGCACATCACAGATGTTAAAAAATATTTGCTTGATGAGCTTTCAGCAAAGGAGAACTGCAATATGTCAGAAAAACCGATCAGAGGCTCTCAGCCTCAGCCCGACCACATTTTTATCAGCATCGCCGACGATGCGAAAACAACGATGAACGTCACCTGGAGAACAAGCACGGACGTTAAGAACGGCTACGTCCTTTACCGTGAAGACGGCACGGACGAGATCAAGCGTACCGAAGCCGACACCGAGGTTTTCAAAAGCGATATTGATATCAGCAATATGTTCTGGGTTAAGCTGACGGGTCTCAAGCCCGATACAAAATATTTCTACACCTGCGGCGACGACGACCACAGAAGCGACGAATTCAGCTTCACCACCGAGCCTGAAAACCTTACCAAATTCAAATTCATCTGCGTTTCGGATCAGCAGAAAGGCGGATGTAAATGTCCCGACTATTCTCATTTCACCGAAATCCTCAAGACTGTTCTTGCCGAAAATCCCGATGCCCGTTTTATTCTTACGGGCGGCGACAACACGGACTGCGGTCAGCACGAGGTGCAATGGAACGGCACATTTGAGGGCGTGAAAGGAATTGTCGAGAGTATTCCTTTTATGATGTCCGTCGGTAACCACGACAACCGAGGCTTCAAGGATTATGAGCATGGCATCGGCAGATATTATGCCGAGCCTGCCGAGTTCTTTAACAATCAGTTCAAAGGCTCCTACGCATACGACGGTCCCGAAAACTGGAAGACCGAAAACTATACCTTCAACTACGGAAACGTGCATTTCCAGGTTATCGGTGTAAACGGTCCCGAAGAGGTCAATCAATGGATGATCGACGATCTTAACAAAAACAGAAGAACATGGAATATCGGTACATATCATTTCCCGATCTGCTATTCCGGCTCGGACTGCGCAAACTATGACGCATACCCTGTTATGACCGAGGGCTTTGAAATGCTCGACCTCGTTTTCTCAGGTCATGAGCACAACTTTGCAAGAAGCTTCCCCAGAAGAAACGAGGAGCTTTTCGAGCGTCCGTCACAGGGTACTATTCACTATATGCTCGGCAATTCCAATCAGAACCCTCCGGGAACAAGAGCAATTTCAAAGGTCTGGCATTCCGCTTTCTACTGCGAGGAGGAGCCCGTCTCCGTCGTTGCGATAGTAGAGGTTGACGGCGAAAAAATTACCCTGACATCAAAGATTATCGAGGACGGCAGAATTGTTGACAAGTGTACAATCGACAAGGCAAAGGACGAGATCACACCTTATGCCATCGCTCCGAAATTCAATCAGACCCGTATGACCTTTAAGGGTGCGCTGATGGGACTTTGCCAGTCCGCCGTACCGTGCGAGAATGTTGACGGAACGTGGTATGCCTGCTTCGGCACTCTTATCGGCTACATCGGCGGCTATGTTTTGAAGGAAAAGGGCAAGATCACGCTTGAAGCCTACGGCAAGAGAGTGGAATTTTTTGAAAACAGCGATCAGGCAACCGTAAACGGAGAAACCGTTACAATCGGCGCAAAGGTGCTGAGACTTCGCAATCAGCTTTATATGCCTGCCGACGCCTGCGAGCTTTTCGATATGAGATGGGCATATGCCGCAAGGAATAATTTCATCTCGTTCGAGCATGAAGATCAATCTCTTCTGATAACCGAACAGCCGTAATTGACAAATTGAAAAATATAATGTATAATCAAAATCGGAGTTGGTGACAATGTCAAAGAAAAAAGCAGAACAGCAAACTAATATTGATCTGACCGACGTTCAGAAACGTATGGATCAGTATGTCAAGGCGCGTGAAAAAGAGAAGAAAGGCAAGATTACCGCCCTCTCTATGATCGGCGTCACAATCGTCTGCCTTTTAATTCTTCTCATCGTCGGACTGAAGCTCAGCGGAGTAGGCTTCACCGCAGTTGTCGACGGGAACTCCGGACAGGTCACGGTCGTAGACTCCGCAGATGTCAGCGGCACAAAGCTTGCCGATGCCGTGACGAAATAAAAGTATATGTTAAACGGGTTGCCAAACGGCAGCCCGTTTTTTATTATAGTCGCAATGTTATAGTGAATTGTTTTCATACTTTTCCTTGCTAAAATCTATATGCTTTCTTCGATCTATAAAATGTTATCGTCTAAAGTCTAAGGTCTAAAATCTAACGTCTAATTTGGGGAAGGTGCCGAGGAACGAGGCGGATGAGGTGTAAGAATATT